>NZ_JBIURV010000010.1:0-250794 GCF_044741025.1 Streptomyces sp. NPDC088246 | reverse complement strand
AACCACCGTCCACGTCACCACCAACGACATCGACGAACACCAACTGGACAACGGCACCACCAGGATCGGGCGGGCCCTCCCGGACCTCCGACTCCATGTCCTCGACCCGTACGGGAACCCCACCCCGATCGGTGTGGTCGGAGAACTCCACATCGGCGGCGCGGGCCTGGCACGTGGCTACACCGGTCAACCCGCCCTCACCGCACAACGATTCGTACCGGATCACCTGACGCCGACCCCCGGTGCCCGGCTCTACCGCAGTGGGGACCTCGCCCGCTGGACGACCGGCGGCGAACTGGAGTACCTCGGCCGGGCCGACGCACAGGTCAAGATCCGCGGCTACCGCATCGAACTGGGAGAGATCGAGGACCAGTTGGCCCGGCTGGACTCGGTCCTGCAGGCCGTTGTCGTCGTCCGGGACGATCTTGAGGACCGTACGGATCTGGTGGCCTATCTCGTGCCGGGACCGGACATCGACCGGCCCACCACCAGCGAGCTCCGCGACGCCCTCGCCGGACATCTCCCCGACTACATGATCCCGAGGAACTTCGTCCTCCTCGACGCCCTCCCGCTCACTCCGCAGGGCAAGCTCAACCACCGGGCTCTGCCCGCTCCGACGAGCGAACGCCCTGAACTGGCATCCGCGTTCACCGCTCCGCTGCCCGGGGCGGAGGAGCTGCTCGCGGGGATCTGGAGCCACGTTCTCGGCGTCGACCGCATCGGCCGGCACGACAACTTCTTCGACCTCGGCGGCGACTCCATCCGCAGCATCCAGATACTCGGCCGAGCCCGCGACAACGGACTCACCTTCCACCTCCAAGACCTCTTCCACCACCCCACACTCGCCGACCTCGCCACCACCACAGCCACAACACAACCCACCACCACACCGCCCACCACCACCCAGCCCTTCTCCCTCCTCACACCCCACGACCGCAACCAACTCCCCGGCCACCTCGACGACGCCTATCCCATGGCCGAACTCCAAGTCGGCATGGTCTACGAAATGCAACGCGACCCCGACCGCAACCCCTATCTGAACGTCGAGAACCTTCCGGTCGCCGGCCCGTTCGACGCTCCGGTCTTCCGGCGGGCTCTCGCGCTGGTGGTGAAGCGGCATCCCATTCTGCGTACGTCATTGGCGCCGGCCGGGTACAGCAAGCCGCTCCAACTGGTGCACACGGACGCCGATGTGCAGCTGACGGTGCTGGATCTGCGAGGTCTGGGGGACGACGCGCAGCGCACGGCTCTACGGGAGTGCGTCCGAACCGAGCGGGCGAAGGTGTTCGACATCGGTGCGGCGCCGTTGTGCCGGATGACGGTCCATGTGCTGTCCGACGACGCCTTCCAGTGGACCGTCACCGACCACCACGCCATCCTCGACGGCTGGAGCCTCGCCTCCACCCTCGCCGAAATCATCGACACCTACCACACCCTCCTCGACGGCAGCACTCCATCACTCCCGCCCCTCCGCTCCACCTACCGCGACTACATCGCAGCCGAACACAACGCACTCACCAACCCCGAACACACCACCTACTGGCACAACCTCCTCACCGACCGCCCCGACACCCGCCTCCCGCGCGATTCGGCCGTGCTGTCCGAAGAGCCGGGTTACCGCAGCGTCGCCACGCATCTGCCCCCGCAGCTCCTCGCCGCGCTGGAGCACGGTGCCGCGCAGGCCGGTGTTCCGCTCAAGGCAGTGCTGTTGGCCGCCCATCTGCGTGCGTTGAGCCTGGCGACGGGGAGCCCGGATATCATCACCGGGCTGACGGCCAATGGGCGGCTGGAGGAGACCGACGGGGCCGAGGTGCGGGGGCTCTTCCTCAACACCGTGCCGTTCCGGCTCCGTCTGCCGGAGGGCAGTTGGGCCGATCTGGCGCGGGCCGTGTTCGACGCCGAGCGCGAGATGCTGCCGCACCGCAGGTATCCGATGGCCGCGCTCCGGCGCGAGCTGGGTGGTGCACCACTCTTCGAGGTCAACTTCACCTACAACAGTTTTCCGCAGTTCGGTGCGCTCGCCGAGGCGGGTGCGCTGGCCAAGGAGGGACCGGGCAACGACGTCCCTGGCGTGGCCCCCACGAGCTTCCCGTTCAGCGTCACGCTCAGCCGGGAATCGGTGCTCGGCGGGATGTGGCTGGAGCTGGAGTACGACACCGCGGAGCTGTCGGCCGACCAGGTCACCCGGCTGCGCGACTACCACCTGCGGGCGCTGGAAGCGGTGGCGGCGGACATCGGAGCAGACGCGTACGGGGCGCCGTTGCTGAGCGAGGCCGAGCAGGCGCTGCTCGACATGCTGAACTACACGACGGACGCCCGGGCGGCCGGCAGGGTTCCGGTGCACGAGCTGCTGCGGCGGCAGGCCGCCCGTACCCCGGACTCGCTCGCGATCGAGGACGGCGAGACACGGATCAGCTTCGCCCGGCTGGACGCGGACAGCGATCGCCTCGCCCGGCGGCTGCGTCGGGACGGGGTACGTCACGGCGATCTCGTCGGCATCTTCCTGCGGCCCGGATCGGCCGCGCTGACCACCTTCTGGGCGGTGTGGAAGGCGGGGGCCGCGTTCGTCCCGCTCGATCCCGGGCTGCCGGAACACCGCCTGCGCTCGATGCTGGATCAGGCCCGGCCCGTTGTGCTGATCACCGACGATCCGGAGGCCGCCCCGAACGGTCACCGACTGTTCGATCTTTCGGCCGTCACGCACGACGCAGGGCAGGAGGAGACCGGTACCCGGTCCGGGGACGGCCCGGACAGTGCCGCGCTGCCGTCCGTGAGCGCCCGCGACCTGGCCTATGTGATGTTCACGTCCGGCACCACCGGCGGTCCCAAGGGCGTCATGATCGAGCACGGCAGCCTTGCCGCCTACGCGGTGGGGACGCCGCTGGCACGCACCCGTTCGCTGGGCGCCGAGAAGCCGCTGCGGGTGGTGACCGGTACATCGGCGTACATCTCCGACTTCCTGCTGGCCCAGGTTCTCCTGGTGCTCGACGGTCACACGCTGTGTGTGCTGAGCAAGGAGCAGCGGCGTGACCCTGGGCATCTCGTCGCCCGCGCACGTGATCGCGAGCGGGCCGTGGACGTCATCGACACGACCACTGTCCAGCTTCAACTTCTGGTCGAGCACGGACTGTTGGAAGCGCCGTGGCCACCCAAGCTGCTCGTCTTCGGCGGCGAGGCGTGCCCACCCGATCTGTGGGCGGCGCTGGGCGAGCGGTCCGGCGTGCGGGCGTTCAACAGTTACGGGCCGGCGGAGGCGACGGTCGAGGCGACCGTGGCACAGGTGACAGGTGACGGCGGGCCCGTCATCGGCCGGCCCTGCGCCAACACCCGGATCCATCTTCTGGACGCCGCAGGGCGTGAGGTGCCGCCCGGCACCGCGGGTGAGATCTGCGTCGGCGGCGCCGGGGTGGGCCGGGGCTACCTCGGCCGGCCCGGGGTCACGGCCGAGCGTTTCGTGCCGGACCCCTGGGGCCCAGCGGGCAGTCGTCTCTACCGTACGGGTGATGTCGGCCGTCTCACCGACTCCGGCGATCTTGAGTTCCTGGGGCGGGTGGATCACCAGCTGAAGGTGCTCGGCGAGCGCGTCGAGCCGGAGGAGGTCGAGGCCGTGTTGCGCGCCCATCCGGGCGTGGCCGGCGCGATCGTCGGCCGCCATCCGGACCACGAGGGGCTGCTGGCGAACGTCGTACCGGCCCAGGGCGGCGCCCCGGACCAGCGGGAACTGCGACGGCATGCCGCCTCGCGGCTGTCATCGGCAGCGGTTCCGGCGCACTTCGTCGTGGTCGACGCGTTGCCGCTCACCCCGGCCGGAAAGCTGGACCGTGGCGCCCTGCTGACCGCCGGCCCCGGCTCGGGTCCCGAAGGAATCGGAACGTCTGAAGGAATCAGGGGCCCGGGCGAACCGGGCCGTGGCGCGGCGGAGTCGGCGTTCTCCCGGACGGAGCGGCGCGTCGCCGAGGTGTGGCACAGGCTCCTCGGCCTTCGTGCCGGCCGGCAGGACGACTTCTTCGCGATCGGTGGGCACAGTCTGCTGGCCGTACGGCTCGCGGGTGAGCTGGGCGCCGCTTTCGGCACCACGGTTCCGCTGCCGCAGCTGTACAGCACTCCCACGCTGGCGGGTCAGGCGGCGTACCTCGACGACGCCCGGCACACGCGGGAGGGCAGGGGCCGAAGCGGCGGCCCGCGCAGCGTCATCGGCCTCGGCGGCTCTCCCGGGCTCCAGCCGCTGGTGCTGGTGCATCCGCTCGGCGGCACACTCTTCTGCTACCGGGATCTGACGGCCCGGATCTCGGGGTCCTTCGAGGTCCTGGGGGTCCAGGGGGACCTGATGGGCGGCGGGGACACGGCGGACTTCGCATCGCTGGCGTCGGGTTACGCCCGTGAACTGGCGCCCCTGCTCCGGGGGCGACGGCCCGTGATCGCGGGCTGGTCGGCCGGCGGTGTGCTGGCGCACGAGGTCGCCTCACGGCTGACGGACCGGGGCGTCGTGGCCGATCGTGTCGTCATCATCGACGCCGCTCCCCAGCAGGGGCCGGACACGGCGGCGGACGCGGCGGCGCTGGAGCGGCTGCGTACCGATGTGGCACGGCTGGGACCGCGCCGGCTCCTGGCGGAGCACGCCATCGACGACGTGCTGCGGCTGCTCGGCGTGGACGCGGAGGCACTGGCGGAGCTGAACGGGCCCGTCACCGCGTCACTCATGCAGTTCTGGCAGGGGATGCTGTCCGGCCTGGCCGGACACCGGCCCTCCCCCTACCCGGGCCCCGTGCACCTCGTGGTGTCCCGCCGGGGTGAAGAGGCGGCCGTGCGTGCCGCGGTCACCGGATGGGAGCGGTTCGCCGGGACGCTGCGTGTCTCGTACGCCGACGGCGACCACTACCAGCTCATGCGGGAGCCCTGGATCGGGGACGTGGCCAAGGTGTTCGCCGGCCCGGACGATCCGACCGATCAGACCGACGGGGGCGTGTCCGGCCGGTCCTGATCCGCCGTACACATCCGAATCCGGCTGGACCCTTTCGAAAGGAACTCGACGTGCTGGTGCTCGGTGTCAGCGGACTCGACCGATCGTTGTCCGTCAAGAAGAACATGCTGCCCGGTCTGGACTGGCGGGAACAGCGTGTGGTGCAGGGCCTCGACTCGGCCGCGGCCCTGGTCGGGGAACAGGGCGTGATCTCCGCCTCTGCGCAGGAGCGGCACGACGGGGTGAAGGGCACGGGCGCGTTCCCCGTCGACGCGGTCGAGGCGTGCCTGCGGATGGCCGGAGTGACGCTGGACGACGTCGACTTCGTCGCGCACGGCTTCCGGTACGAGCCGTCCGTCGCGTTCGAGCGCGACGAGTTCGCCCGGCGCTGGTACCGGGAGGTGTACAGCGAGGAGGTGCAGTACGAGGTGTTGCGCGCGCACTATCCGGACCAGGACTGGGAGCGCAAGTTCGTCCGGGTGGGCCACCATGTCGCCCATGCCGCCAGCAGCTACTACCTGAGCGGGTTCCCCGACGCGACGGTTCTGGTGGCCGACGGTATGGGCGAGGCCGAGTCCACCTCGGTCCTGCGGGGCAGCGGTGACGCGTTGCGCGGTGTGCGCAGCTACTCCATATCCGCGTCGCTGGGCATCCTCTACAGCGTCGTCACCCAGTACCTGGGGTTCCTGCCGGGTATGGACGAGTACAAGGTGATGGGTCTGGCGCCCTACGGGGATGCGAGCCGGTACGCGAGTGTGGCCGACGAGCTGGTGCGCAGGGCTCCGGGCGGACGGCTGCTGGTTCCCGTCCTGGCGCACGACAAGTCGCCGACGGAGCGCGAGACGCACCGGGGGGCCATCCGGCGGCTGGAGGAGCTGTTCGGTCCGGCCCGGCATCCGGAGGCACCGCTCGACCAGCGGCACATGGATGTCGCGGCGACCGTTCAGCGCAAGCTGGAGGAGAGCCTGCTGTATGTCCTGCGCGAGACGGCCGATGGCGCGGGCGGCTCCCGCAATCTGTGCATGGCGGGTGGTGTCGCGCTGAACTGCACGGCCAACGGTGTGATCGCCCGCAGCGGTCTGTTCGACCGGGTGTTCGTGCAGCCGGCGTCGGGGGACGACGGTACGGCCCTCGGCGCGGCTCTGTGGCAGCTCCAGCAGCACGTACCGGCGCCGCCGGCCCCGATGACGATGCCGTACTGGGGCGAGGAGTTCGACGACGCCGACATCGAGGCGCAGCTGCGTGGACTGGGTGCCGGGTTCACCGTACGGAAGCTGTCCGAGGACGAGCTGCTGGCCGAGGTGTCGTCGCTGATCGGCGCGGGGAAGGTCGTCTCCTGGTTCCAGGGGCGGATGGAATTCGGCCCGCGTGCGCTGGGCAACCGGAGCATCCTCGCGGACCCGGCATCGCCCGGTATGCGTGCCCATCTGAACACCGTCGTGAAGCAGCGTGAGGAGTTCCGGCCGTTCGCGCCGGCCGTCCTGGCGGAGGAGGCGACCACCTACTTCGAGATCGAGCCGGGGCAGGAGTCGATGTACCGTCACATGCTGTTCGTGGCGCAGGTGCGGTCCGAGTACCGCGACAAGCTGCCGTCGATCACACATGTCGACGGCTCTGCCCGCGTGCAGACCGTCGACCGGGAGAGCGCCCCGAGGTTCTGGAGCCTGATCCGCCGGATCGGTGACGACCGGGGCATCCCGATGGTGGTCAACACTTCGTTCAATCTGCGCGGCCAGCCGATCGTGCGGACGCCGGACGTCGCGGTCGCCACGTATGCCCGCTCGACGCTGGACGCGCTGGCGATCGGCGACTGGCTGGTGACCCGTGACCAGCCGTCGGCCGCCGGGACCGCAGGTGCGACCGATGAGTGAGCGGCCCGCCCCCGCCGGGGCACGTTCCGTGGCGGAGCTCCGTGAGGCCGTCGCCGCGATCTGGCGCGATGCCCTCGGTCTGGACGACATCCGCGACGACTGCAACTTCTTCGACGAGGGCGGCGACTCCGTCCTCTCCGTGGAGGTGGCGATCTCGCTGCGCGAACTCACCGGCCAGGAGCTCGAACTGGACGTCCTCTACGAATACCCGGAATTCGGCGCACTGTCGGCGGCGTTGAGCGCAGGCCCCGAGGGGGGAGGGCCGGAGACGAGGGAGCTGACCCCCGCCGAGGAACGGCTGTGGACCGCCGAACAGCTCCACCCGGGGAGCGCCGTCTACCATCTCGCCGTCCGCTACCGCTTCCCCGGCGGTCTCGACGTCATCAGGCTGCGCGCCGCGCTCGACACGCTGGCGGCCCGGCACGAGGCGCTGCGGCGCGGCTTCGTGAAGCCCGCGCTCTCACTGACCGCGCGGAAGGTCTCCGTGGCCTGCCGGTGGGTGGACGCGCGGGGCGTGCCGGACGGGAGTGTGCGCGAACTCGTCGACACCGACGTGCGCACACCGTTCGACCTCGGCCGACCCCCGCTGTTGCGGGCCCTCGTCGTGGACCGGGGCGACGCCGGCAGTGAACTGGTCCTGACCGTGCACCACTTGGTGTGTGACGGGGTCTCGCTGGACCTCCTCGAAACACAGCTCCAGCGTCTCTACGAGGACGGCTCGGGCTCAGAGGACACGAAGTGGGAGCGGGAATCCGCCGGCCGGCAGGCGGTGTCCGTACGGCCCCGGGATGCCGGGGCGGCGCTGAACCACTGGCGGACGATGCTCGCCGGCTGCCCCGGGGCGCTGTCCCTGCCGCACGATCTGCCCCGTCCGGTGCGGCCCGGTGTCGGGGGCTCCGCCCATCGCATCGTGCTCACGGACGAGCAGGTGTCGACGATCCTGTCGTCGGCCGAGGAGGAGCGGCTCAGTCCGTTCATGGCGTGGGTGGCAGCCTATGTGACCGGCCTGGTCGCGGTGACGGGCGACCGGGATCTGGTGCTCGCCGTGCCGGCCTCGTCCCGGGGTCCCGCCCAGGCGGGCGAGGTCGGCATGTTCGTCGACACGCTGCCGCTGCGGTTCACCGTCCGGCCTGGGGCCACGGCCCGTGATGTGGTGCGGTTGGTACGTCGTGTGGTGACCGGTGCCCTGGCCCATCAGCAGGTGCCGTTCCAGACGCTCGTCGAGGAGGTGCGCTCCGGCGCCGACCGTTCGCGGGCCCCGCTGGCTCAGACCGCCCTCACCTACATGGACACCACACGGTCCGGGCTGCGGTGGGACGGTCACAGCGCCGAGCGTGAGCAAATCGGCACGGGCACCGCGAAGTACGAGGTGCTGTGGCTGGTCACGCGGACCGGTCGCGGAACGGTCTGTGAACTGGAGTACTCCACGGACCTGTTCACCGACGAGGCGGCGGCCGCCCTGCACCGACGCATGGTGGCGGCCGTCGGCGACGCCTTCGCACAGCCGGACGCCCCTCTGCCGGAGTGCGGTACGGACGCGCTCGACGGGTTCGTACCGATCCACGAAAGGGTGCACCGCCGGGCCGTGGAACACCCCGGCGCGGTGGCGGTGCGACACGGGCGGACGACGCTGACGTACGGGGAGCTGGACCGGCGGGCGAGCGTGCTGGCCGCCGGGCTCCGGACGGCCGGGATCGGCCGCGGCGCGGTGGTGGCCGTGCCCATGGAGCGCGGCATCGCGTCGGTCACCACATGCCTCGGCATCCTGTACGCGGGCGCCGCCTACCTGCCGGTGGACATCGCTCAGCCGGCCGAGCGCACCCGGCACATCGTGCGGACCGCGGCGACGGCTGCCGTCGTCACGGACGACGCGGCGGCCGAACTGCTCGCGGATGTGGTGCCCGCCCACCTGCTGGAGAAGCTGCTCGTCACCGGCGAGGCCCCGGTGGCCCCGGCGGCGGTGACCGGCGCCGACGTTGCCTACGTGATCTGCACCTCGGGCTCGACCGGCCGTCCCAAGGCGGTGGTGGTGCCGCACCGTGCCGTCGTACGACTCGTGCCGGACGCGGACTTCGTGACATTCGGCCCCGCCGACCGGGTCGCGCATGTGTCCAATCCCGCCTTCGACGCGGCGACGCTGGAGATCTGGGGAGCGCTGGCCGGCGGCGGCACCCTCGTCGTCGCGGACCGGGACGTCCTGCTGTCACCGCGGCGGATGCGTTCCTTCCTCACCGACGAGCGCATCTCCGTCATGTTCCTCACCGTGACGCTCCTCAACCAGATGGTGGACTTCGCACCGGACGCCTTCCGGGATCTTCGGGTGCTGCTCTTCGGCGGGGAGAAGCACGATGCACGCAGGCTGGGGAAGCTGTTCGCGGCCGCCCCGCCCGCCACTGTGGTGAACGGCTACGGCCCCACCGAGAACACGACGTTCAGCACCACCCACGAAGTGAGCGCCGAGGATCTCGCCAAGGGCGTGGTCCCCCTCGGCCGCCCGCTCCCGCGCAGCACGGCGTACGTGCTCGACGCATCCGGGCAGCGGGTCGGGGCCGGCGGAACCGGGGAACTGTACGTGGGCGGCGAAGGGCTCGCCCACGGCTACCTCGACGCCCCCGCGCAGACCGCCGCAGCCTTCGTCCCCGACCCGTTCGCCGGGCGTCCCGGACAGCGGCTCTACCGCACGGGCGACCAGGTGCGGGTCCTGCCCGGTGAACAGTACGAGTACGTGGGGCGGCTCGACGACCAGGTGAAGGTGCGCGGCCACCGCGTCGAACTCGCCGAGATCGAGGCGGCGGTACGGAGGCAGAACGGGGTGGCCGACGCCGTCGTGCACGCACGTCCGACGGACGACGGCATCGAGATCACCGCCTTCGTGGCACCGGACACCGCCGGGGACGGGCCTCAGGCGGCCCTGGACGTCACCGTGCTCGGGGACGGACTGCGCAGCGAACTGCCGCAGTACATGCTGCCGACGGTGATCGTCGTCGACCGCATCCCCGTCACCGCCAATGGAAAAGCGGACCGCGAGGCACTCCTGTCGGCGTCGGCCGAGGCCGGGGCAGGTGGTTGCGCTCCTGCGGAATCCACCGATCCGGCGCAGGACGGCGACCCGGTCGACGGCACGGTCACCGCGCTCTGGCGGGAGGTGCTCGGCACCGGGAGCGCCCGGCCGGAGGACAACTTCCTTAACGCGGGCGGACATTCCATCAAAGCCATGCGGCTGCTGGCCCTCCTCGGCGAGGAGCTGGACGTCACGATCGATCTGGTCGACTTCTTCGAGAATCCCACCCTGCGCGGGCTCACCACCCTCGTACGGCAAGAGCTGACGGGAGGCGGGCTGTGAACTCCGCTCCTTCTCTGGGCCGCTTCCTGCACTGGGCTCAGGTCCAGCCGGACGCCGTGGCGATCGTCGACGAGAGCGGCGAACTGAGCTACGCGGCACTGGAGTCCGCCGCCCGCGCCCGTGCGGCCAGGCTGTCGGCTGACGGGGTGCGCCCCGGTACGCGGGTCGCCGTCGAGTGCGGGTACGGCACCGACTACGTGGTCGCCCTGCTCGCGACCTGGTTGCTGGACGCGGTGGCGGTGCCGCTCGATCCGGCCGCGCCGGCCGAACGCCGCCGCCACCAGGTCCGACAGGCGGGCTGCGAGGCGGCCGTTCCCTTTCCGTACGCCGACGGCATCGTCCGCGCCGCCGTCGCCGACGTGGTCTCCGGTCGGGCGACCGGGACCGCCGGCCCGCCGGACCCGGGCGAGCCTGCCGCGTACATCCTGTTCACCTCGGGCTCCACCGGGCTCCCCAAGGGGGTGGAGATCGAGCACACCGGGCTGCTCACCATGCTGGACCACTTCTCCGGCGCCATGGGGCTGGGGCCGGGCGACCGGATGCTCGCGCACAGCAGCATCGTCTTCGACATGTCGGTGCCGGAGATGCTGGTGCCGCTGACGAGCGGCGGCACGATCGCCGTCGCTCCGTCGCGGTGTGCGCGCAACCCGGAGTTCTTCGCGAAATGGCTGCTCACCCAGGAGCCCGGCGCCGCGTACGCCACACCCAGTCAGCTGCGCCTGCTGCTTCCCTTTCTGGCCGGTGCGCGGGCCTTCACCCACCTGGTCAGCGCCGGGGAGGCGCTGCCCGCCGCGCTGGCCGAGGAGTTGGACGGGGTCGTCGGTACCTTGTGGAACGGGTACGGCCCCACCGAGACGACCGTCTGCGGCCTGTGCACCGAGGTCCGTCCCCCCTATCGGGACCCGTTGCCGATAGGCGTACCGATCACCGGTCTGCGCGCCCAGGTGCTGGACGGGTCGCGGCAGCCCGTGCCCGAGGGTGAGGTCGGTGAACTCTGCCTCTACGGGGTCGGCGTGGCGCGCCGCTACGTCGGTGAGCCCGGCCTCACCGCCCGGTCCTTCACCACCGGTCCCGACGGCTCCCGTGCCTATCTGACCGGTGACATGGTGCGGATCGGTGCCGACGGGCAGTTCTTCTTCCACGGGCGGATCGACGACCAGGTGAAGATCCGGGGACACCGGGTCGAGCTGGGCGAGATCGAGTCGGTCGCCGAGCGCACCCCAGGCATCTCGCAGGCGGTCGCCCTGCTCACCGAAGCGCTGCGTGGGCGGGCCGAGTTGCATCTCGCCGTGGTGTGCCGGGCCGGGGACGGCGAACCCGTCGGCCCGGGGCCCGCCGAGGCCGCGCTGCGCGAACGCCTGCGGCGGGACCTGCCGGTCCACATGCGGCCCGGACGCCTGTTGTTCTTCGACGAACTGCCACGCAACGCCTCGGGGAAGACCGACCGCAACGGGGTGCGGCGGATCGTCGAGGAGCGCCTGAGACGTCCCTGAGCAAGGCACGCGCACACCGTCACCGTTCGTGCGCCCGAACAGATCCTTCCAGTCGATTCAACCGTCAGTGACGAAAGGCAGCGGACTCATGAGCGAGCAGACGACCGGCACCCGGTACAGCGTGGTCCACAACGACGAGGAGCAGTACAGCCTCTGGGCCGAAGGGCGGCCGCTCCCGGCCGGCTGGCACCGCACGGACTTCAGCGGCGGGCGCGAGGAGTGCCTGGCCCACATCGACGCGGTCTGGACGGACATGCGCCCCAGGAGCCTGCGGGTGGCCATGGGCGAGAACTGAGAGCTCACCGACCGAGGGCCGGGGAGGGAACCCGTCGTCGCACGGGTGCCTTCCCCGGTCGTATCCCAGCCAGCAGTGGAGGTCAGCCGTGTGGGCGCTTCTTCGCCGCAATGCGCAGTTCCGTCGGATGTTCGCCGGCGAGGCGGTCTCCAGCTTCGGGGACAGCGCCATGTTTCTGTCACTCGCCATCTGGGCGAAGGACCTCACCGGCTCGAACGCCGCCGCCGGTCTGGTCATGCTGGCACTCACCGTGCCGGGCCTGTCCGCGCCCTTGCTGGGGCACCTTGTGGACCGGGTGCATCGCAAGCCGCTGCTGGTCAGGATGTACGGCGGCATGGCGGTTCTCGTACTGTCGCTGCTGGCCGTCCGGGGCTCCGGCCAGTTGTGGATCATCTATGTGGTCGCCCTCGCCTACGGGGTGCTGGTCTCCACCCCCGCCCGCCAGGCGCTGCTGAAGGACCTGTTGCCGTCGTCCGACGCCGTCCAGGCCAGGTCGCTCCTCATCGCCACCAGGGAGGGCGTGCGCATCGCCTCCCCGGTGGCCGGAGCCGGGGTGTACGTGGCCTTCGGCGGCGTCGCGCTGGCTGTGCTGGGAGCGCTGACGCTGAGCGCGGCCGCGCTGCTGATCGGTTCGGTCAAGGTGGTCGAGTCGGAACCGGATCCCGTCGAGGAGTCCTTCGGCACCTCCCTCGCCGCCGGCCTGCGGTATCTGCGCGGCACACCGCTGCTGTTCCGGTTGACGCTGGCGATGGTCGTCTTCCTCGGCGGCATCGGCATGCTGGAGACCGCGGCCTTCGCCGCCGTCGATCACGGCCTGGGCCGCCCGGCGGCGTTCATCGGGGTCATGGCGTCCATCCAGGGCGCCGGTTCAGCGCTCGGCGGTCTGATCTCCGGGACAGTGATACGGCGTCTGGGTGACGTCGGTACCAGCTGCGTCGGCTACGGGCTCGTCGCGCTGGGGCTGCTGCTGTGCATCTCACGCGATGTGGCGCTCTTCCTCGTCGGGACGACACTCATCGGTGCGGGCCTGCCGTTCGTGGCCGTGGTGCTGGGCGCGGCGGTGCACCTGTACGCACCGGCCCGGATGCAGGGTCGTGTCAACGCCACGGTCAACACCGCGAAGGACGGAGCGCAGACCCTGTCGCTCACGGCGGGCGCGGCGCTGATCGGGGTGCTGGACTACCGGGTCATGTACCTGGTGATGACAGTGACCACGGTGGCGTGCGCGGTCAGTCTGCTGGTCCGCTCGATTCCCGCTGCGCAGGTGGTGCCGTCGGTGGCGGACGCCCCGGCCGACGAGGGGCCCGCACGGGGCGCGGCCCCCGCGCGTGAGCAGGACAGCGCCGCACCCGCGGGCGAACCGCGGGTGGGGTGAGCCCCGCCGCCCGGGCCCGCAGAACGAGCCGCGCCGAGCGCGGCAGGAACTGCGGCAGGGACTGCGGCAGGGGACTGCGGCAGGGGACTGGCTTCAGCAGCCCTGGCCGGGCTGCTCCGCCGCTCCCTTATTCCACCGTGATCGCTTGCACCGGGCAGACGCGGGCGGCTTCCTTGACCATCGGGTCATCCACATCCTCCTCGTGACCCGGCAGCAGTTCGCTGAAGCCGTCGTCGTCCTGTGTGAAGACCTTCGGCGCGGTCAGCGCGCACTGGCCGGCACCAATGCACACATCCCTGTCGATACTGATCCGCATCACCAATGCATCCTTTCCAGGAGGGGTCCGGTCACCACGCCACGGGCAGTTCGAGCATGCCCTGGATCGTGTCGCCGGGCTTGAACGGGATCTCGTCGACGGGTGCCGCCAGCCTCAGCTCCGGCAGTCGGTCGAAGAGGGTGCGCAGTGCGATCTCCAGCTCGGCCCGCGCGAGATTCTGGCCGAGGCACTGATGGACCCCGAAGCCGAAGGCGACATGGTGGCGCGACTCCCGGCCGAGGTCCAGTTCGTCCGGCGCCGGGTATGCGGCTTCGTCCCGGTTGATCACCGAAGTGGACAGTACGACACCTTCACCTGCCCGGATGGTCACCCCACCCAGCTCGATGTCCTCCGTCGCCACCCGTGAGATGCCGTCGGCGATGGACAGGAATCGCAGCAACTCCTCGACCGC
The DNA here is from genome assembly GCF_044741025.1 of Streptomyces sp. NPDC088246. NCBI lineage: Bacteria > Bacillati > Actinomycetota > Actinomycetes > Kitasatosporales > Streptomycetaceae > Streptomyces > Streptomyces sp. NPDC088246. The sequence continues at coordinate 236,729 of NZ_JBIURV010000010.1, read as the reverse complement.
GGCGGGCATCAGATCCTCGGACGTGCGCAACCGGTCCAGCTGGTCCGGATACTGAAGAAGAGTGAACGTACCCAGCGAGATCATGTTCGCGGTCGTCTCGTGGCCCGCTACCAGCAGGATCTCGGCCAGCTGGACCAGTTCGTCGCGACTGATGGCCCCGGTGTCGAGCTGCTGGGTGATGAGCTCGTCGAGCAATCCCTCGCCCGGGTGGGACCGCTTGCGTTCGATCAGCGACCGGAAGTACTCGTCGAGCGCCGCCCGCGCGGCCTCGATATCCGCAGCCCCGGGACCGCGCAGCAACCTGCGCGACTGGGACTCGAAGAATTCGTGGTCGGCGTACGGAACGCCGAGAAGCGCACAGATCACCATTGAAGGAACGGGCAGCGCGAAGGCGCTCACCAGATCGGTGGGCGGGCCCTGCTCGATCATGGCGTCCAGCAGCCGGTCCACGGTCTCCTGGATCTTCGGCCGCAATGCGGCGGTCCGCTTCACGGAGAAGCTCGGGATCAGCATCCGGCGCTGCGCGTTGTGCTCGGGGTCGTCGACGCCGATCAGTTCGATACGCCGTCTGGTGCTCCGGGCCACCCGCTCGGTGAACACCGGGAACGCGGGGTTCTCCCGGTCGGCCGACAGTCGCCGGTCGACCAGCAGCGCACGCGCCTCGGCATGCCCGGTCACCAGCCACACCCGGCGGCCGTCGAAGAGTCTGGCGGGAGACAGCGGCCTTTGCCCGTCGTTCTGTGGCCGGTACTCCGTCGGCGGGTGGTACGGGCAGGTTCGGTCCTGCGGGAAGGAGACGGTCTCGGTGTCTGCCATGGCGGGCCTCGCAATGAGGACGTAGGGGTTCCTACCGGTCTCCCCCACTAGATGCCTCAGTCACCTAATTAGTCTACGCAATGTTCGGCCAACTCGCAGGGTGTGCGGCCCCTCGGAAGCGTAACGCCGCGACCCGCGTCCCGCCCCGCGAGCCACCGGCGGACACGGCCGCGCGGAACGGCAGCCCCGGCGACTACTCAGTCCCGCGCGGCCCCCGTACCGTGCTCGTGTCAGCCGAGCCCGGTGGCGAAGATGTGCAGGTCAAGGCTGCGAGGAAGCGTCACGCTCTTGATCCGCCCGCCCTCCGGGAAACCGGGGCGGCGAGGGTGCCGCGTACCACGACGCCGACAGGGGCGACCGGGAATCCGGGCATGGCGGCCACGGGGCTCCCGCCGAGATTTGCCGCCCCACGGCATCGGTGCGTGCTGCGCACATGCTCAGGAGCGTGCCAGGTCGGCCCGCAGAACTGGCTTGGTCACCTTGCCCGAGGGGGTACGCGGCAAAGCTGTGCGCAGGACGAGTTCGCGTGGGATCTTGTAGCGGGCCATCAGTGGTGTCATCCAGGTGCGCAGGCCGTCCAGGGTCAGTTCTGCACCGTCGCGCAGTACGACGACGGCGACGACGGTCTCGCCCCACTGCGGGTGCGGCCGGCCGATGACCGCGACGTCGACGATGTCCGGGTGTCCGCGCAGGACCGCCTCCACCTCCTGCGAGGCGACGTTCTCACCACCGGTGGTGATCACGTCCTGGATACGGTCCACCAGGGTCACGAACCCGTCGGTGTCGATACGGCCCAGGTCGCCGGTGCGGTACCAGTCCCCTGAGAAGACCCTCCCGGTGGCTTCCTCGTCGTCCAGATATCCCACCATGCGGGTGTCCGAACGCAGCCAGATCTCACCGGTCTCGCCGGCAGCTGCGTCCTTTCCCTCGACGGTGACGACGCGCAGGTCGACGCCGGGCATGCCGCCCCGGCCGATGGAACCGGCCTTGCTGATCTGTTCGGCGGGCGACAGCGAGGAACCGACGGGGCCCATCTCGCTCATTCCATAGACCTGGTGGAAGTTCGTGCTCCGGTAGGCGCTCATCAGCGTGCGGGCGGAGTCGGCGTCCAGGGGACCGCCGCCGTACACCCACGCCCGCACGGAGTGCAGGTCGAACTCCTTGAAGTCCGGCACCGCCCGTAGCGGTGCCAGAAACGCGACGGGGGCTCCGAACACCGAAGTCACCCGCTCCTTCTGCATGATCTCCAGCATTCCCCGGGGTTCGTACTCACGCTGGAGAACCACGGTGCCGGCCATGAGGACTGTGCCCATCGTCCAGTTGTTCAGTGGCGATGCGTGCCAGATCGGCATGCAGATCAGGAAGCGCTCGTCGGGTCGCAGCGGCAGGGTCGCCGCGGTGTAGGTGGCGGTGAGGGCGATGCCGCGGTGCGTGTGCACGCACCCCTTCGCCCTGCCGGACGTGCCGGAGGTGTAGAGGATCTGAGCGATGCCGGTGTCTGTCGTCCGGGCGCCGTCCCACTCCGCGGCCCGCTCGATCAGCGATTCGAAGGAAGGCACGTCGGACTCTCCTGCTCCCCGTTCTTCGTCCGGTCGGCTGATCAGCCATTGGACCTCGGCCGCGGCGTCGGTTGCGCGGGCACCGATGGCCTCGTCCACGACGGCCAGCCGGGCGCCGCAGTGCTTCAGGAGCCGCTCCACCTCGGAGGTCTGGAGTTTGTGATTGACGGGCACCAGGGTGGCGCCGGCGTGCCAGGCGCCGAAGGCGGCGAGGAGGAAGGCAGGCGTGTTGTACGTCATCACCGCCAGCCGGTCACCGGGTTTCAGCCCCTCATCCCTCAGCACACGAGCGGCCCGCCGGACAGCAGCGGCCAGCTCCCGATAGGTCAACCGCTGGTCACGGTAGACGACGGCTTCCTTGTCGCCGGCCTTGCGGACCGCGCTGTCCAGCATGGCACTGAGGTGCATTCCGGGCTCCTGATCGCATGCGGAAGTGTGAGGGTGGTGCTGCCGCACCGAAGATATGAATCCCTGTTCGGAGCATGCATCATCGGAGGCCCATTCGTACAGGGCCGCTTCCCGAAGGAGAGCCACGAGGCGGCAGGGAGGGTGACAGAAAGATCCGAACAATGGTCCACTTCTTTCATGGCCTACCGCAAAACCCCCGCAGTGCAGGACCGGCTCGCCGCCGCGAAGGACCGCCTCATCCAGTGCGCCACATCCGTCGTCGCCGACGTGGGCTGGGCGAATGCCTCCGTCACCGCGGTCGCCGCCGCTGCCGGAATGTCGGTCGGGTCCGTCTACCAGCACTTCCCCTCGAAGGGTGCCCTGGCCGTCGAAGTCTTCCGGCGCGCCTCGGCACGCGAGGTCGAGGTGCTCGGAGAAGTGCTCCGGGACGGCAGCGGCGACGCGGCGGAACGACTCGCGTGCGGAGTCCGCGTCTTCGCCCGCCGCGCCCTGCAACATCCGGGACTGGCCTACGCCCTGCTCGCGGCCCCGGCCGAGCCCTCGCTGGGTGAGGCCCGTTCGGAATTCCGGCGCCGCTATCGCGCAGTGTTCACCGATGTGGTTCGCGAGGGCGTCGCCGCCGGATTGTTCCCCCAACAGGATCCCGAGGTCACGGCCGCCGCGCTGACCGGCGCGATCGGAGAGGTGTTGGTGGACCCGTTGTCCGCTCCCACCGGCGACGCGGCCGATCATCTGGTGGCCGAGCTGATGGCGATGTCACTGCGCTGCGCAGGCGCTCCCTCGGCCACCACCGGCTGAATGCGCCCTCCCCGACCGGCAGCGGATGGCGGATCAGGGCGGGCGCGGACGCCACGTGCTTCGTGGATCGGCGAGAACACCTCGAGCACCGGAAGGCCGGCACGGAACCCGTGACACCCCGGATCGATTAGAGGGGATTGTTCGCAGCCACGCCCAGTCCGTACCTCGTGCTGGACCCCGACTTGGTGATCGTGGATGTCAACGAGGCCTATCTGCGGGCGGCCGGCCGGAGCAGGCAGGACCTGATCGGGCAGCACCTCTTCGATGCCTTTCCGGACGATCCGGCGGACCCCGACGCGGACGACGTGCAAAACCTGGGTCCCTCGCTGCGCAGGGTCCTCGGCTCGAAAAAGCCGGAGCCCCAGGCGAACCCCGCCAGGTGCAGCCGGACCAGCAGTACGGCGAGTGCGTCCATGAGCCGGTGCACCGTGGTCGGGCGCATTCTCGTCTCGAACATCGAGCGATAGGGCAGGGACCCGTTGAGGTGACGGGTGATCAGCACCGGCTCCAGCGGTTCCCCGTCGCTGCCGGTGCGCCCGGTAACCACCGCGAGTGGGTCCACCGCGGGTATCCCGAGCCGGGCGAGGGTACGCAGCAGCTCGTACTCGCGCACCGCCGGCCGCTCGGCGAGCTCCTTGACCGCCACCACGTCGGCCCCCGCTCGGGCATGACGCACGACGTGGCGGGAGATACCGTGCGGCAGCGTCACCAGATGCTTCTCCGTCCACTCTTCGAGCGGCAGGTGCCAGGGCAGTTCAAGAAGGAGGGCGGGGTGCTCGGGGCTGGTGGCGCCGAACTGCAAAGCCATCGGGTCGCCTCGCTCGTACGGTGACGGGAACACCAGTGTGACGTGGCCGGTCGCGGGCACCGTGGCGAGCGTGGGCTTCTTGGCCTGCAGATGCCCGCCGTGCCGACGGCAGAGCAGACGGCCACGTGGTCTCGAGCCTCGGACGGCTCCATGGGCTACGCGTCCCTGCCGGCTTCCGCGTCGGGAGACGTCGTGCTCGTGGAGCCGGTCCTGGTTCTCCGGCGAAACGGTGCTGCTTGTCGTGCTGCGGCTCCTTGAATCGACAGATCGACTCGACGCCGGCCGACCGCCGTCTCATCTCGTGCCCGCTCTGTGAGACCGATGGCTGCCGAACACCCCCTCGCTTGTTGGACGCAGCGTGTAGCAAGCTGTTGTTCGGGCGGCGGGGGCGAGACGGGAAGTCCGGGCGAGCCGGACATACCGGCCGGCATGCTCCTGCGGGCAGTCGGCTGCCGCGGTGAGCCGGTAGCGGGGCTGCCCTTCGATGAAGCGACCGGCACCGTACCGTACGACGGCGGTCGCGTGACGGGACGGCCTGGGACGTACGTCGTCGGCTGGATCGAGCGCGGGCCCTCGGGCGGCATCGGAGCCAACCGCGCCTGCGCCGCCGAGACGGTCGGCACACTTCTGGCCGACGCCGTCGGCGGCGCGCTGCCTTCACCGGTGCCATGCAGCGGCGGTCGGCAGGTCCTCGCTTCGAAGACATGCCGACTGCCCACTCCGTCCGCTCAGCTACCGTGTGCTATCAGCGCTCTTCCGGTGCCTGCCCTGCGACACAACGTCTCTCGGCGCAAACCGTGTTGGCGTCGGCCAATGTCCGTGTCCATGCCTACTGCAAAGCCTTCTCATGTCCGCACCGTGTGTGCGGACAGCGCGACGACTAATGGAGTGCACGTTGAGGACGACGTTCCGTTCTCGTATCACCGCCCGGTTCGGGCGCACCTACCTGTCCAGGATCCAGAAGTACGGGATCGGTTCTTCCACGATCAGGCTGCTGCCCGAAGACCTGCTGATGCTGCTGCGCAGGGATGGCCTGGACCCGGTGGACAAGCTGGCCGGGCGCCGGGCGCAGTCGCCGGTGTCCAAGGTCTCGCTGCCGTTCGGTATGGATGCCTGGGTGGTCACCGGCTATGAGGAGTCGAAAGCCGTCCTCGGATCGGCCGACGGGTTCAGCACCGACTTCGCCCACCTCGCCACGAACGCCGGAGTCGCAGCGGAGCAGAGCCCCGGCGGGCTCGGGTTCAACGATCCTCCCGTGCACACCCGGCTGCGCCGCATTCTCACCCCGGAATTCACGATGCGCCGGCTGCGTCGCCTCACCCCCAGGATCGATGCCATCATCGAGGAGCACCTCGACGCGATGGAAGCCCGTCAGGGCCCGGTCGATCTGGTGCAGGAGTTCGCGCTGCCGATCCCCTCCCTCACCATCTGTGAGCTGCTCGGCATTCCCTACGAGGACCGCCAGGACTTCCAGAAGCTGGCCATGGACCGCTTCGACCTCTTCGGTGGGACGACCGCGCCCTTCGGCGCCATGTCGGAGTCTCTGGCGTACTTCAGGAATGTGGTCAAGATGCAGCGCGAGGAACCGGGCGACGGACTGCTCGGCATGATCGTGAAGGAGCACGGCGACAGCGTCGACGACGAGGAACTCGCGGGCCTCGCCGACGGCGTGCTCACCGGCGGGTTCGAGACGACCGCCAGCACGATCGCCCTCGGCTCCCTCGTGTTGCTCCAGAACACGGATGTCTTCGAGCGAATACGGACGGACGATGCAATGGCCGCACCGTTCGTCGAGGAGGTGCTGCGCTACCTCTCCGCGGTGCAGCTCGCCTTCCCTCGGTTCGCCCGTGAGGACATAGAGATAGCTGGGGTGGTCATTCCCCGGGGCGACATGGTGCTCTGCTCACTGAGCAGTGCCAACCGTGATGCGACGTACGTCATGGACGACGGACGCTTCGACCCGCACCGCAACACCTCGGGTCATCTCGCCTTCGGCTACGGAATCCACCGCTGCATCGGCGCCGAACTGGCACGCATGGAACTACGTTCCGCCTATCCGGCCCTGGCGCGGCGGTTTCCCCGGATGCGTCTCGCCGTCCCGCCCCAGGACCTCGCCTTCCGCAAGCTGTCGATCGTCTACGGCATCGAATCCCTGCCGGTGCACCTGCACTGAGCGGGCCCACACCCTCAGCGCACCTGCACAGCGACAGCGGGGCCGTACACGGGCCGGCTTCCCCGGCCGGCGCTGCGGATGCCCTCCTACCAGGTCACTGTGATCCGCTGAGGACTGCGGGATGTGGTGCCGCGACGCCACTCCACTCCGTCGGCGGGCCGCGCCAGCCGAAGGCCGGGGAAGCGGGCGGCGAGCCGGTGCAGGGACAGCTGGAGTTCGAGCCGGGCCAGCCATGCGCCCAGGCAGTAGTGCGGGCCGGCGCCGAACGACAGAGTGGGGGCCTCCAAGGGTGCGAACAGGTCGGCGAACTGCCGGGGCGGGAACACATCGGGGTCGCGGTTGGCCATGCCGCAGTCGGCGAGAACCACCGAGCCCGCCGGGATGGTCACGCCGCCGACCTCCGTATCGGCGGCGGCGTGGCGCGCGGTCCCGCGGTCGTCGCCGAGCGGAACCAGGTGCAGCAGCCGCTCGGCCACCGCCCCGGCGTCCTGTTCGTCCGCACCGAGACGGGGCCAGCTTTCCGGCCGTTCGCCGAGCAGGTAGAGCAAAGAGTTGCCGAGCATCGTCATCGTGCTGTCGTGTCCGCCCACCACCAGCCCGCACACGAGGTCGACCAGTTGCCCCTCCGGGATACCGCCCTCGTCATCGGCCGCCCGGACGAGCACGCTGGTCAGATCGTCGCCCGGCGCGCTTCGCCGCTCGGCCAGCAGCGCGCTTCCGAAAGCGGCGAACTCCGCCAGCGCCGACTCCATCTCCTCCTTGGGGTGGGAGCCGTCGGAGAAGGCGTACTGGCTCCAGTGGCGCAGCCGTTCCCGTGCCGGGGCGTCGAGACCCATCAGCCGGCTGATCACCTCGACCGGAAGCGGAAGGGTGAAGCGGGCCACCAGATCCACCGGAGGCGTGCTGTCGGCGAGCTCGTCCAGGCGCTGCTCCACAATCGATGCGATCCAGGGCCGCCAGCGGGCGACGGCCCTCGGCGTGAACGCACGCCGCAGGGTGCGGCGCAGACGCAGATGGTCCTCGCCGTCCTGGTTGAACATCAGGTCGAGGCTGCCCACCAGACCGGATTCGCCCGACAAGCTCGGGGCGTCCGGTGCGTGGAGCTGTGCACGTCCGAACCGGTTGTCGGTCAGGACCATGCGTACGTCGGCGTACCGGCTCACCAGCCAGGCCTGAGTGCCATCGGGTAACGCAACGGGCCTGGGCGGTCCGGGTGGGTCGAACCTCAGACGGTGCAGAGGGAGCGACGGCGGGCCGGTCATCGTGTGGGTGTCGTCGGAGCGGGGCACGGGACCTCCTGGCTTGCACGGGTACGGGAGGGGCTGCGGCCGGGCGGGCCGGCTGAAAAGGGGTTCGGGGGAAACGGCGGTCAGAGCTCGACCAGCACCTTGCCCCGGCTCGCTCCCGTGTCCTGGTAGAGGCTCCGATAGGCATCCGGGATGTTCTCGAAGCCGTGGTGGAGGGTGTGCCCGCAGCGGACCTCGCCCCTCCGGATCCTGCCGCCGAGCTCATCGTGGAGCGCGCGCCAATTCTGCTCGGTGAACCATTCCAGCGAGAAGATGCCGCGCACGGATGTGCGCGGGAACATGATGTACGGCAGCAGCCGTGGCCCGGTGACCTCCCGGCCGACCTGGGTGGCCCACTGCCAGCACACGGCCACCTGACTGCCTACGTTGAGCATGGAGAACACGGCATCCGTCACCGTGCCACCGAGATTGTCGAAGTACTTGTCAACTCCCTCCGGTGCGGCCCGGGTGAGAGCGTCCCGCACCGCTTCGCAGCTGTCCCCGTGGCGGTAGACGACGACCGCGTCGAATCCCAGCTCGTCGAGGTACTCCGCCTTCTCCGTCGTCGAGGTGGTGCCCACCACGCGGGCGCCCGCGAGCTTGGCAAGCTGGCCGACCAGCGAACCGACGGCGCCGGAGGCACCACTGATCACGACGGTGTCTCCCGAGCGGACCGACATGAACTTGGTGAGGGTTCCCCAGGCCGTCATACCGGGACCGCCCATGACACTCAGCGCGGTGGGGAGCGGAAGCGCGTCGTCGTACCAGCAGGGGTCCAGGCGGCGGAAAGCGGGAAAGATCATCGGAAACGTCCCGGTCTGCCAGGGGGTGGCCGCGCCGTTGCTGATGAGATGGGTGCGCCAGCCACCGAACCCCTGCACCAGATCACCGGGCCGGTGGGCCGCCAGTGGACCCGCTTCCAGCACCTCCATGATCGAGTCGGCGCCCATGTGTGCGCCGAGGGGGGTGTCCAGCGCGATGCCCTGGAGGTAGGGGTCCACCGATACGTAGCGCGTCCTCAGCAGCATCTCGTCCGGGGCGAGGTCGACGTCGAGATCCTCCTCGACCAGCCCGTAGATCCTCTCGACGTCGGGGACGCCTTCGATGTGCTCACGTACCACCCATTTCCTGGCCCTCATCCCATTCCCTTTCTCTCCACAGGAGACGCGCGGTCCTCAATGACGGACCGCGCGTCCGGTCGGGGCCCCACCGGAACGACCAGATGGGTGGGGGGCGGCCCGCTCTCGTCGACGGACGCGGTGAAGGCCCGGCCGTCGTCCCGGCAGATGAACTGCACGACGTGCCGGCCTGCCGCCGCCGCGCGGATCAGACCGCCCGTCGTCGCCCATACGCCGGACTGGTAGAAGTTCCGCAGTCCCGGCAGGCCGGGGCCGTGCTTCTTGATGAGCGTCTCCAGCGTCTCCCCGCTTTCCACGAACGGCTGCCAGCCGAGCACTGTGCCGTCGTAGTTGCCCGTGTAGCGGACCTGTGTGAGCGGGCTCGACACATCGCGCACTGCGATCGCGTCCGCGATGCCTGGGTGGCGCCGTTCCAGGAATGCGACGAGTACGTCGCGGGCCCGCCGCTTGGCCGCGTAGTACCCGCGACCATGACGTACCGGCAGCGTGTGGAGTTCCTGGCCGCCACGGGTCCGCGTCGCCTGCTCCGGTCCTTCGTCCAGAGCCCGCCAGGGGGCGATGTCGCAGAAGTAGGTGACGTACGCGATGCTCGTTCCACGCGGGGAGAGTTCCGGGTAGTGCCTGCTGCGGAACTGGACGTTGATGCTCGGGTGACGTATGCCGGTCAGGCCCGCCGCTTCCGCTTCGTCGAGCAGATAGGTCGTGCAGGGGTCGGCGTCGGGGAAGTCCCGGCGGAGGCCGAGGAAGAGCGTGAAGTATCCGGGGAACACCATGCCGGGTTCACGGATGGTCCGGGTGTAGAGGCGGTGGTAGGCCTCGTTGAGGTAGCGTCCGCCGAGCAGATCCATCATCGTGGTGCGGCCGTCGCAGGCCGACACGACGATGTCGGCGTGCAGTTCGCTTCCGTCGCTCAGCCGTACCCCGACCGCACGGTCGTCCTCGACCAGCACCTTTTCGACCTTGGCGTTGTAGGTCACTTGGCCGCCGAGCCTGCGGTAGCGGCGCTCGATGGACTCGGCCAGTCCGAGCGAGCCGCCCTCGGGGACGCCCGCGGAGAGGTTCGCGTGCGAGGCGAGCTGGAAGTGGAACGGCAGCACCGGGAACGCCGGATGCTTCTCGTACAGGATGAAATTGAACGCCTCACGCAGCAGGGGGTCCTTGAACCTCGCCGAGTAGTCGGTCATCAGTACGCTGATGGATTTGCGCACGACATTGAAGTACGGGACGAAGGAAGCCAGCATCCGCCATCGTTCCAGCGTCGGCATCAGCCCGACCGGCTTGAGGAACGGATAGACGGCGAGGCATTTACGGAAGGCGCGCAGTTGCTTGCAGAAGTCCCGGATCAGAGCGGAGTCGGCCGGCGAGATGTCCGTCAGATGGGCTTGTAGCCGGTCGGGGTCGGAGTAGAAGTAGACGGCCCGGCCGCACCGGCCGCGCACGACGTTGAACACATCGAAATGCCGTACTTCCTTGCCCTGCAACGCGCCCAGCTCCAGCCAGATCTGGTGCATCTCATTGCCGGGGCCGCTGCCGAGGAGCCAGCTGACACAGGGATCCAGGGTGAAGTCGCCGCGGTCCCAGGCCGTGCAGCAGCCGCCCGGCAGTTCATGCATCTCCAGGACGTGGGTGCGATAGCCGTTCATCCGGGCGTAGCAGCCGGTGGACAGACCGCCGAGCCCTGCGCCGATGATGATCATCGACTGTCGTTCGGAACGCGCCATGAACCTGCTCTCCTCGGTGTTCATGTGCGGTTGTCCCCGCGCGCGGACCATCTGTCGAGCTGCGGCAGACGGCCCAGCTTTCCGGGATGCCATGGCTCGCCGCCTTGGCTCTCGGACACCGTGAACCCGCGTCCCAGCTCGTCGCAGAGGTACTGGACGACGAAGCGGCCGGTCGACGCGGCACGGATCAAGCCGCCCATGCCGACCCACTGCCCGGCCATGGAGAATCCACGCAGGCCCGGCAGGCGCATCCGGTCCTTGCCCACCAGCTCGGCCGCGATGTCGTCGGCCTCGGAGAACGCCTTCCAGGCCAGAATGGAGCCGTCGTGGTTACCCGTGTAGCGCCGGGTCGTCGCCGGGGAGGCTACATCGACCAGCTCGATGCGCTCGGCCGTGCCAGGCAGGCGGCGTTCCAGGAAGTTTCTTACGAAGTCGGCCACTTGGTGCTTCTTCGCCCGGTACTCCTTGCGGTCGACGGCGCGCAGCGCCTTCCAGTAGGCGAAGTCGCTGAAGTAGGTGCAGTGGACCACCGACCGTCCGGGCGGGGCGAATCCGTCCGAGTAGTGGGAGCGCAACTGGACCACCAGACTGCTCTGCAGCGCGCCGGGCAGCTGGGCGGCGTCCTCGGAAGAGAGCAGGTACGTGGTGCTGTGCGCCCGGTCGGGGCCGAGGTCGCCCCGGACCCCGACGAAGGCCGAGACCACCGCGGGGAAAAGGGTGCCCGGACGATGCAGCAGGTCGTTGTACAGCTTGTCGATCCGCGGACCGGTGAACCGGCCCTGCAGGAGTCCATGGATCGTGGTGTGGCCGTCACAGGCCGAGACGACATGGTCGGCGTAATACCGTCTGCCGTTGCGCAGTTCGATGCCGACGGCACGCCCGTCCTCGACGAGGATCCGTTCGACCCGTGCCCGGTAGCTGATCTCACCGCCCAGCGCCTTGTACCGCTCCTCGATCGACCGGGCCAGGCCCAGCGAACCTCCTTGCGGGAAACCGGCGTTGTGGTGATAGGCGCTGGCCATGTTGAACAGGTACGGGAGCAGCGGGAAGCCCTCCGGGTCCTGGAAGAAGATGTTGCGGAACGCCCGCCGCAGCAACGGGTCCTGGAACCGGTCGGCGAACCGGTGCATCGGTGTCGCCGCCGTACGCCAGAACAGACGGAACGCGGGCAGGACCGTGCGCAGCGTCGCCGCTCTTTCCCGCACGGTCCGCAGGGCGGGGGCGGTGAGGAACGGGTACAGCTCGATGCCGATGAATCGCCTCAGGTCTCGGCAGAATGAGCGGATCAGCCGGGCGTCGGCGGGCGAGAGACCGAGCAGGTGCCGCTCCAGCCGGTCCGGGTCGTTGTAGAAAACCACTGACCGGCCGGTCTCGTCGACGACTCGGTTGAACATCTCGAAGTTGGTGATGGTCTTGCCATCGAGCGCCCCCAGTTCGCGCCACACCTGATGGGCGTCGTTGCCGGCGGCCGTGCCGATCAGCCACTCGATGCAGTAGTCGAAGATGTAGCCGTCGCGCGACCAGGCCGTGCAGCAGCCCCCGGGCAGCACATGCTTTTCGAAGATGCGGGAACGCATCCCGTTCATCTGCGCGTAGCACCCGGTGGACATTCCGGCGACGCCGGCACCGATCACGATGACACGGGGCCTGCCGTCCGTCTCCCGCTCTTGGGCGCTCCACGCGTCGCCCTCGTCACCGGCCATCGGCGCCGCCCTCCTGGATGATGCCGCGCACCAGCTCGGCGTTGCGGGCCACGTGCTTGGGGTCGAGCATGTCGGCGTGGATTCCGGAACCGCGCAGCACCGCCGTGGCCGTGGTGGAGCTGCCGTGCCAGGTGCCGCGTGCGTCCGCGGCGTACAGCGCTGTCTTCTCCTCGTCCGTGACAACGCTGACGGTCGCGGACACCACACCGAGGTTCGGTGTGCGGGCGCAGAACGCCAGGTACTCCGCGGCGTGATCCAAGGTTTCGCGAGCAACGATCTCCGACCCCGTGTGTTTGAGCAGGTGTTCGGCGAGTTCCGCCTCGAAGAACTCGAAGTGTTCGGGGCCGGGTACATAGGGCTCCAGGATGCGGTGCGAGTCCAGGACGATCACATGGGCGACGTCGCGTCCCCGGCCTTCGAGCTCCTTGGCCACCTCGAATGCGAGGTTGCCGCCGAGGGAGTAGCCGAGCAGCAGGCATCTGCCCTCGGGCCGGAGGGACTCGACGAGGTCGGCGTAGCGGGGCACCTTGTTCTCGCCGGGGACGTAGTTGAAGGCGATCAGCCGGTACTCGGGCAGCTGGGCGGCGAATGTCCGGTAGACCAGTCCGTGCCCGCCCGCCGGTGGGAAGCAGAACACTGTGGGCTCCCGATCGCTGTTGAAGCTCAGGCAGGGCAGGTCGTCCGAGCCGCCGCCGGTGGCAAGACGCTCCATCGCCGCGGCCATTCCATGCAGGGTCGTGACCCGGTACAGGAGACTGACGGGGATGGCGACACCGAACTCCTGCCGCAGGCGGTGGATCAGCTCGATCAGCTTGATGGAGCTGCCTCCGGCCTCGAAGAACTCTTGAGTCAGGCCGACCCGCTCCAGCCCGAGCAGCTCCTTCCAGTGCCGCGCCATGCTCTCTTCGAACGGTGTGCCGAGCATCTCCTCCGGCTCGTCGTCGGCGTCGAACCGGGGTGTCGGCAGGCCCGCGACATCGACCTTTCCGTTGGCGGTCAGCGGCAGTTCCGGTAAAGCGATGAAGTGCGAAGGAACCATGTATGCGGGTAGCAGTCCCGCAAGGTGCCGGCGTAGCGCGCGCCGGTCCAGCGCTGCTCCGTCCGCCGGTACGCAGTAGGCACAGAGCGCATCTTCTCCCCGGGCGTCGGGGCGCACCGTGACGACCGTTCGGGCCAGTTGGGGCCACTGGGCAAGGTGTGCCTCGATCTCGCCGATCTCGATTCGATGACCGCGGAGCTTGACCTGGTCGTCCACCCGCCCGAGCAGATGGACCCGGCCGTGCGCGTCCCAGCGCGCCGCGTCGCCGCTCCGGTAGAGGCGTACGGGTTCGGCGCCCGGCTCCCGGCTCAGTGTCCGGGTCACGAATCGCTGGGCCGTCTGTGCGGGGTCGCCCGCGTAGCCGAGTGCGACGCCGTCGCCGCCGATCCACAGTTCGCCCGGCACACCGGGCGGCACCGGCTCACCGTGCCGATCGAGCACATGGAGCGTGCTGTTGCTCAGGGGGCGTCCGATCGGCACCGTCCGGCCGGGTTCCAGGTCGTCGACGGGTCCTTCGAAGCAAGCGCTGTCGATGGTGGCCTCGGTGACCCCGTAGGAGTTGATCAGACGGGTGTGCGGTCCGCACAGGTCGCTCAGCCTTCGGTATTCCCCGGCTTTCCACGCGTCGGACCCGACGACCAGCAGACGCATGAAATCCAGCCGCAGGCCGTCGCGTTCGCAGTGGTCCATGAGACCGCGTACGACAGCGGGGACGAACTCCGCACAGTCGACGTGCTCCTCGCGCATGGTCCGGTACAGGCGTTCGGTGTCGAAGAGCAGATCGCGGTCGATCAGTACCAGATTGCCGCCCGAGCAAAGCGCGCGCACCAGGTCACCGGTGAAGACGTCGAACGACGGCGCCGCCATCTGGAGGTGAACCCGGACGTCACGGTCCAGCCTGTATTCCTGGAGCCAGGCTCCGTACGCCGAGGCGAGGTTCCGGTGGCTGACCTGGACGGCCTTGGGGAGCCCTGTCGAACCGGAAGTGTGGATGACGTAAGCAGGTGAGTCGAGACCTGCCAGGTCCTCGACGCCGACCGCGGGCACCCGCTCGTCGTCCGCCTCGTACAGCTCCCGCAGGGTGAGTGTCTCGGCCGGCAGTCCTGCCATCCGGTCCCGGCCCGCGTCGTCCTCGACGACCACGAGGGTGACGGCTGCCATCCGCACGGTGTGGGCGACGCGGTCGGCCGGGTGGTCGGGCGGGACAGGTAGGTAGGCGCCGCCTGCCTTGAGCACCGCGAGCAGCGCGACGACGAGGTCTGACGACTTGTCCAGGCACAGCGCCACCACCGAGCCGGATCCGACCCCCAGCCCCCGCAGCCGCCGGGCCAGCTCCCCGGAGCGACGGTCCAGTTCCGCGTACGTCAGGCGAAGGGCCGTCCCGTGACGGGCCGGGACCGTGACGGCGACGGCGTCCGGGCACCGGGCGGCGACCGCGCTGATCAGCTGATGCACCGGGCGGACGCCGTCCGCCTCGCGCTCCCCTGCTCCAGGGGGCAGGGCGGCGCGCCCGGCACCGCTCCACTCACCGACCAGCCGCTCACGCTCCTGTGCGCCCAGCATCTCCAGCCGGGTGGTGGGGTGATCGGCCGGCGCCCGGGTCATGCTGTCCAGGAGGGTGGTGTAGTGCGATGCCATCCGCCGCATGGTCTCCGGCAGAAACAGGTCGGTGTTGTACTTGAGAACACAGTGGAACCGATGCTCCGCCTCGTCCTCGTAGACGGACAGGGTGACATCGAACTGCCCCTCCTCTTCGGGGAGTTCGATGTAGTCGAGCCGGTAGCCGTACTTCTCGGTGGCGACTTTGTGGGTCAGCAGGATGAACATGGCCTGGAATACCGCGGAGCGGCTGGGGTCGTGCTGGAGCCCCAGCTCGTCGACCAGCAGGACGAACGGATACTCCTGGTTGTCCAGGCCGCCCAGCACGGTCGTACGGACCTGTTGCAGCAACTGGGCGACTGAAGGCGCGCCGGACAGATCCGCGTGCAGCGGGAGCGGGTTGACGAAGTAGCCGTAGACGGAGGCGAACTCCTGCTCGGTCCGGCCGGTGACGGGGCTGCCCACGATGACGTGGTCCTGCCCGGAATAGCGCTGCAGCAGCATGTAGTAGGCGCTGAGCAGCACCATGAACGGGGTGACGTCGTGCTCGCGGGCCACGGCGTGAACGCGGGCGGTGAGCGCCGTGTCCAGTACGAAGAACTCCGATGCCCCGTTGTGTGTCTGCACGGCCGGACGGGGCTTGTCGACGGGCAGTTCCAGGACCGGCACCTCGGCCGGCAGATGCGAGCGCCAGTAGTCGAGCATGCGCTGCGCCGCGGGACCGGCCAGGAAGCGGTTCTGCGCATTGAGGAAGTCCAGATAGCGCGCGGTGACCGGTGGCAGCGAGGGCGCACGGCCCTGGCGCAGCCCCTCGTACACCGCGAGAAGCTCCTCGATGAAGGTGAACGTCGAGATCGCGTCGGAGACGATGTGATGGACCGCCTTCATGATCACCCAGCGGTCGTGGCCACGCTTGAAGAGCCGGAAGCGGAAGAGCGGGTCACGCTCCAGGTCGTACGGCCTGCGGTACTCGGCCACGATCGTACGGTGGATCTCCTCCCACTGCTGGCCCTGCACGTCGAACAGCGCGATGTCCGGGCTCCGGTCCGTCGACACCAGTTGCAGCGGCACACCGTCCACCGTGAGGAAGTTGGTCCGCAGCGCGGGGTGGCGTGCGACCAGGCAGCGGACGGCCTCGAACATCAGGTCGGGGTCAAGAGCGACGCGAACCTCGACCGCGCCCCCGATGTTGTACGCGTAGCCCTCGGGGTTGAGCTGCCTGAGGAACCACAGGGCCTTCTGGTTCTGCGTCAGTGGATGGCGGAACTCGTCCTCGAAGACGTCCACAGCCGCCGTGTCGTCACCGCCGGCTGCCAACGCCACCGACTCGGACAGGGCATCGTGGAGCTGTGCGATCAGTTCGCCGGCCGATGTACCGCTCAGCAGAGCCACCACGGGGGGAGCTACGCCGAGCTCCGAGCTGAGCCGGGCGCGCAGCTCCATCGCCAGGAGCGAGTCGAGTCCCAGCGCGTTGAGGCCGGCCTGCGGATCGATCTGATCGGGGTTCGTCCGCAGCACCGAGGCGGCCACAGCGGTGAACCGCCGGGTCACCAGGGCGAGGCGTTCCGTGGCGTCCGCATTGCGGAAGGTGTCGAGGATGCCGTCGCTCGTCCCGTCGACCGTCGTGGCTGAGGCCGTCGCCGCCAGTTCGGCCACCAGCGAGGGCGGGGAGGGGTACCAGGCCAGGAACACCGGCCAGTCGACGACGGTGGCGACAAGCAACTGGGCCCGGTCCTGGCCGATGACGCGTTCCAGGACCGCCATGCCGACGTCCGGTGCGAGCGAGCTCATCCCACGGCTGTGCAGATAGTGGTCGACGAGCCCCAGCTCCTCGATCATGCCGGTGGCCCACGGTCCCCAGTCGACGCTGAGTCCTGGCAGGCCGAACGCCCGACGGTGCTGGGCCAACGCGTCCAGAAACGCGTTCCCGGCGGCGTAGTTCGTCTGGCCCGCCGTGGTCATGAGCGAAGCGATCGAGGCGAACAGTACGAAGTGGTCGAGCGGTTCGTCCCGAAGATGCCGGTGCAGCAGATACGCGCCGACGGCCTTGGGATCGTGGGCCTCGGCGAACGTCTGTTGGTCCATGTCCGCGACAAGTGTGTCGCGGACCTGCCCGGCGAGATGGAACACCCCGCGGACCGGCAGCGGGTCGGTGAGCCGGTGAGCTTCGAGCCAGGCCGTGAACGCGGCCTCATCGGTGATGTCGAGCGGTGCCAGGACGACCCGCGCCCCGAGCGCCTCCAGCTCCTTGACGAAGGCCACGGCACGGCCATCGGCAGTGGCGGGATCGAGACTGCGCCAGGCGGAGCGCTCCGGCAGGGCGGTGCGTCCGATCAGGATCAGACTGCGCGCCCCACGCCGTACGAGTGTCCGGCAGAGCAGCCGGCCGAGCGCCCCGAAGGCGCCGGTGACAAGGTAGTTCGCGTCGGCGCGCAGGGTCAGCGGAAGGGGTCGGGTCAGACCTTCGGCCCGCCGCACCCTGCCGGTGAGGCGGCCGGCGCCACGCAGCGCGATCTCCTCCTCGTCGTCGGTCAGGATCTCGCGCAGCAATGCCTGCGCCTCGGCCAGGCATCCCTCGTCTTCCGGCCGGCCGGGATCCAGATCGATCAGCTTGCCGCGGTGGGAGATCAGCTCCTGGTGCCTGAGCACCCGGCCGACCCCCCATGCAGGCGCCCCCAGAGGTTCGACGGTCTCGCCGGGCTCGACGTGCTGCGCGCCGCGGGTCACGATGTGCAGCCGGCCGTCGGTCCCGTGGCGGAGCAGCGTCCGGGCGAGGGCGATCAGTGAGTACGTCCCGGTGCCGCTGTGCCGTACGAGGTCCTGCCGCGAGGCCTCAGCAAGGTGCGGCAGGTCGAGATTCCACAGATGCACGATGGTACCGAAGGACGGCCGGCCGTCCTCGCCGTCCATACCCAGGTCGGCGAAGAGCTGATCCAGGTCCGTGGCGGACCCCGGGACGACAGTGGATTCCCCTCCCTCGCCCCCCTTCTGGTAGGAGTCCCCCGGACGCACGAGGTGGCAGCGCTCGCCGCGCGCGGTGAGCAGGACGCTCAGGGCGTCGCCCACGCCTTGCCGATCGGCGAACACCAGCCAGTCGCTGCTGGTGGAGACGGGGCTGCCGGAGTCGGCCTGGTTCTCGGCGACGTCGAAGGGCCTGTCGATCCAGACGGTCTCGGCGAGCCAGGAATCGATCGTGCCGAGTCCGACCGCCGTGGACGTCTTTTCCACGTCGGCTGCGCGGAACCCACCGATGCCGCCCAGAGGTTCACCGCTGTCCGCGTAGACGGCGATGTCCCCGACGAGCTCGTCCCCGTCGCTGCGGGTCACCGTGGCATGCGCCCAGATCGGCTGGTCTCCCACCGGGGCGAGGCACACCTCGTCGATCGACAGGGGCAGGCGGATGCCGGAGGTCTGCCGGTCCGCGTCGTCGTCGAGGAGCTGCGTCGTCAGCAGCGACTGGAAGCAGGCGTCGAGCAGCACGGGATGGATGTGGTGCCGGGCCGCGTCGTCGCCGATCACCGCGGGCGGACGGAGCCGGGCGAGCACCTCACCGGAGCCGATCCACACCTCTTCGATGGCCCGGAACGCGGGGCCGTAGTCGTAACCCAGGGCGGCCAGCGCCGCGTAGCAGTCCTTGCCGTCCAGCCGACGCAGGGTGCGTGCCCGGAGGGCTGCGGTATCGACAGGCGGGCCGGCCGGGCGCGGTTGCCCGGAACGCACGACACCGCTCGCGTGCACTGCCCGGTCGCCCTCGCCCTCGCCTGCCGAAGCAATCGTGAACGCCGCGTTCTGCGACGAGAGCGTCAGACGCACGGCCCGGTCCTCGCCCTCGGGCAGGAAGAGCGCTTTGCGGAGTTCGATGTCCGTCAGTACGGCATGAGTGCCGCCGGTCAGGGAGCGGACCGCCTGCGTGGCCATCTCCAGGTACCCCGCTGCCGGGAAGACCACGGTGGACTGGATGCGGTGGTCGTCGAGGTAGGGAAGCAGCTCGGTGTCGAGGGTGGTGTGCCAGGTCGGTTCGGTGTGTGTCGTGCGGCGGCCCAGCAGAGGGTGGTCGGCGTGCCCGAGGCGGACCTGCGCCACGGGGCCGGGCTCCGTCCAGTGGCGGTCGCGCTTCCACGGGTAGCGGGGAAGGGCCACCGGAATGCCCACCGGGTGCAGGGTGTCCCACGCGACGGGGACACCGAGGTTGTGCAGCTCTGCCAGCGAGGCGGCGAAGCGCTCCGGTTCGTTCTCCTGGCGGCGGATCGACGGAAGGGTACGTACGTCCGTCCCCCGGCCGTCGAGGCATTCACGGATGGAGTGACCGAGCACCGGATGCGGGCCGATCTCCAGGAACAGCCCGTACCCGTCGTCGGCGAGCCGGTCGACGGCCGAGCGGAAGCGGACCCGGTGGCGGACGTTCTTCCACCAGTAGCCGGCGTCCAGCTCACTGCCGTGCGCCGTGCCCTCCTGACTCGTCAGATACAGCGGAACCGTCGCTGCCCGGGGGGCCAGCCCGTCCAGTGAGGCCAGCAGTTCGTCCTTGATCGCCTCCATGCCCGCGCTGTGGTACGGGACCTGCACTGTCAGGAACTTGGCGAAGATCTGCTCGGAGCGAAGCCCGTCCGCCAGCTCGGCCAGTGCGTCCCGGTCCCCGGCCAGCGTGACGGCCGAGGGGCTGTTGACCGCGGCCACGGACACCCGGTCCCCGTACGCGCCCGCCCGGATCTGTGCCTCCTCCTCGGGCAGACTCACGGCGAGCATCGTGCCGGTCCCGGTGAGCTTCTGCTGGAGCCGGCTGCGGTGCACCACGATCCTGACCGCTTCCTCCAGCGTGTAGACCCCCGCCTCGTAGAAGGCAGCGATCTCGCCGGTGCTGTGACCGACCACGGCGTCGGGCCGCACGCCGTACTGACGCCACATGGCCGCGAGTCCCACCTGGACGGCGAAGTTGGCCGGCTGCGCAAGCCATGTCTCGCCCATGCGCGATCCGGCTTCGTCGGATGTCATCTCCTCGATCAGGGACCAGCCCGCAAGCTTGCGGACGGCGAGATCGCAGCGGGTGACCGCGTCCCGGAACACCTCATCGCCCTCGAACAGTTGGCGGCCCATGCCCCACCACTGCGGCCCCATTCCGGTAAAGACCCAGACCAGGCGGCGCTGTTCGACGTCGAGCTGTCTGCCGTGGACCACCCGGGGGTGAGGTTCATCCCGCAGGAAGGCGGCGAGCCCCTCGTCCAGATCGGTCCGTGAGGAGTACACGACGCAGAGGCGCGACTCAAGGTGCTGGCGGCGGCGTGCAAGCGTGTATCCGAGGTCGGGCAGCGACACCTCGGACCCCTGGACCCCTGCCAGCTCGCGGCGGATGCCCGCGGCCAGCTCCGGCAGGGCGTCCGGGGTCCGCGCGGTCAGCGGAAGAAGATTCCAGGCCCGTTCGCCGGGCGCGGTCGGCTGTGCTTCGCGCTCGGGTGCCTGCTCCAGCACGACATGCGCGTTCGTGCCACCGAAGCCGAAGGCGTTCACCCCGGCCCGCGCGGGGCCCTCGTGCTCGGGCCAGGCGGTCGGCTCGGTCGGGATCCGGTACGGGGAGGACTCCCGGTCGATGGCGGTGTTGATCCGATCCAGGTTGATGTGGGGGGGAATACGGCGGTGCTTGAGGCAGAGAACGGTCTTGATCAGTCCGGCGATGCCCGCTGCCGCTTCGGTGTGCCCGATGTTCGTCTTGACGGACCCGACGTAGCACGTGGCACCGGGTCTGCGGCCCACGGCGAGTGCCCGGCTCAGTGCGTTCGCCTCGATCGGGTCGCCGACAGGTGTCGAGGTGCCGTGCGCTTCCACGTACTGCAGGGCGCCGGGGGTGATGCCGGCTCCGGCGCAGACGCGTTGGATGAGAGCGACCTGGGCGTCCGCGCTGGGCACGGTGATGCCATTCGTGCGGCCGTCCTGGTTGACCCCTGTGCCGAGGATCACTGCGTGGATCGGATCACCGTCGCGTACGGCGTCGTCCAGCCGCTTGAGCGCGACCATTCCGACGCCCTCGGCCCGTACATAACCGTTGGCCGTGGCATCGAACGTACGCGAGCGGCCGTCGGGCGACAGGAAGCCGCCCTTCGTCTCGGCGATGGTGTACTGCGGTGCCGCATGCAGCAGGACGCCACCGGCCAGCGCGAGATCGGTCTCCCGGTTGTTCAGGCTCTGGCAGGCGAGGTGCACCGCCACCAGGGAGGAGCTGCACGCGGTGTCGATCGACAGGCTCGGACCCCGGAAGTCGAAGCAGTAAGAGAGACGGTTCGAGACCATCGTCATCATGGTGCCGGTGGCGGTGTGCGCGGTCAGTGAGGCAAAGCTCAGGTCGGAGAACTGGAGGATCTTGTAGTCCAGCGTGAACGCGCCGACGAACACGGCGGCATTGCTTCCGGCAAGCTCCGAGGGCCGCTGACCGCCGTCCTCCAGCGCCTCCCAGGCCACCTCCAGCAGCTTGCGCTGCTGCGGGTCCATTTGGTCGGCCTCACGTGGGCTGATACCGAAGAATCCGGGATCGAACTCGTCGAAACCGTCGATGTATCCGCCTCGGCCACCGATCAGGCGTCCGGGTTTCTCCTTATATCTGCTGCCGAGCGTCGTGACGTCGTAGCGGTCCGCCGGTGTCGGTGTGATGCAGTCCTTGCCGTCCATGAGGTTCTGCCAGTACGTGCGGTGGTCCGATGCACCGCCGGGCAGTCGGCAGCCCATGCCGATGATCGCTACTTTGTCGCTCACAGAGGCACTGTTCACGTCGGGCAAGGTCGTACTCCTCAAGTCGTGGCGCAGCGGCACGGCATGGATGCGGGAGGGCGGTGCGGTTTCCCGATGAAGGGAGGCGGTCAGGCGGAACCGGGGCCGGCCCTCTTCGCACGGCGCCAGGGGTGGAGAAGGGTGGTGGCGATTTCGCCGGTAGGGGGGAACGACTCGGGATCGCCGATTCCGACCGCGCTCGGCTCGCGGCCGGGCCGCCAGGTATAGCTGTCGAAGAGGTGGTCCCAGATCGAAAGATCCGAGCCGTAGTGGCCCGCCTCGGACAGCTTGGTGCTGTGGTGCAGGCGGTGTTGTTCGGGACTGGCGAGCACATGATTGAGTCGGCCGATTCGCACGTCGATGTTGGCATGGACGAAATAGCCCTGGGCAGCCACGAAAAGACCCACGACGAAGACGGAACCATGGGAGAACCCGACCAACGCCAGAGCCAGTTGCACTGCCCCCTGCGCAAGGATGATGTCGAGAACGTGATTGACACCGTTATTGGCGACGTTGACTTTCTGCGGCACATGGTGCACACCGTGCAGTCGCCACAATATCGGGTTGGCGTGACCCAGTCGGTGCACGAGATAACTGGCCAGCGAGCCGGTCAGCAGGGCCGCGGGTATTTCGACCCAGAGATTGAGTGCCGGTTCGTCGGGCGTCACCACGGAGACGGCCGCAGTGACCGCATATTGCGCCAGGGCGCTGGCCGCCATCGTCAGCAGGAAGTAGATGCCGTACCAACGCCATTCGCTGGGGCTCGGGTGCCACGCGCGCTGATACGGAATCAGACGTTCGAGAACGGTGAGGTAGGCGATGGTGCCGACCAGGAAGAGCGGGCTCACGCGCTCTGGATCCCAGTCGAGACACAGCGCCGCCGCGGCAACCGAAACTGTGGCCACCAGCAGGAACGGATAAGCCAGCACGCGGAGAACAACGCGCGCCGAGAGTACGAGCGCACTCTCCCGCTGCACCGGACCGGAAACCTCCTCCGGATCACCATCGGGCAGTGGTTCGCAATTTTCCATCCGCAGCACCTTTACGAAGGGACCAGTACAGAAGAATGCACAGACCGCAAGGAAGAACTGATGACTTCCTGCGGGCGCGCTGGACCGACGCTTCGGACGTCAGTTGTCACGCATTGAAGAATTCGTACCTGGAAACTGATGTGAACCGCCTTACGGACCCGGCGAACCCGAGCGGGGCCGCCGGGTGGCCCCGCCCTGTTTGCATTTCCCTTTCCGGCGCCCTCAACCGTCTGATTCAAGCCTCGTCTTGATGTGCCGGACTGTCAGGGCAATGTTCGCCATCCGGTCCAATTTTCAATGAACCAGGCGGACCAGCCGGGCGGAATGGGAATAATTCGACCTTTCATCAAGTGGGTTACTAGTAATAGTAATAATCTATTGGGACTTTATAGCTCCCCCTTTTCCGGGCGAGAACCCTTCGATTGGTCGGCGCGGGCCGGAAAGACCTGGGAAAGGCCGCCCGGGCCGGAACGGCCTTCCCTGCCGGTCGGGTTCCCGCTCGCCTCCGCCAGGACGACAGCGTGGCTTCGGCCCCGGTCCTGACGATGCAACAAGCCCACAGCGCTGTGCGGGCCCCGTGATCGGACGGCCGGACTCGCGGGACGTAATCGGGTCTGCCATGGCTCATAAACGCCGGATCCAGAGCGGCGACCGTGTCAGAGATCATCTCAGCAGGAGGTCTCGGTAGACCGGCAGCGTGTTGGTGGTTGAGCGTCTGGTGCCGGAGCCCGGCAGGGGAACCCGTCGGTCCTTACCCACATGTCAGCGGTGCCGATGTTGCACCTTCGAGGACTGGATGGGTGGCGCGAATCCGGGGAGGGGCCGTGGGACCCCCGAGGCAGTGCCCCGGGGCTGGGTCTAACGCCGTTGGAGGAGGCCGCCGTTCATGGCGACAACCACCGCGCGTGTGCGGTCACTGACGCCGAGCTTGGCGAATATCCGCAGGAGGTGGGTCTTCACCGTGGCCTCCCCGATGAACAGGCGTCGGCCGATCTCCGCGTTGGACAGTCCGTCGGCCACCGCGTCGAGCACCTCCGACTCGCGCGGGGTGAGTGTCACGGGCGCGGGCTGCCGCATTCTGGCCACCAGCCGTTGAGCGACGCGCGGGGCGAGGACGGTCTCGCCCCGGGAGGCCGAGTGGATCGCTTCGACGAGTTGGTCGCGGGTTGCGTCCTTGAGAAGGTAGCCGGTTGCTCCCGCCTCCACGCCGCGCTCGATGTCCGCATCGGTCTCGTACGTGGTCAGGATCAGCACCCTGGCCCGGAGCGGGCGACAGGCCGAAGAGGATCACGAAGAGAAAGAGCGGTACGCACGATGCGATCGCGTCGAGGGCGTCGAAGCCCAGCAGGACTTCGGCCCAGGTTCCTTGGAAGTCCGCGATCAGTGCTCCGAGTGCGGCGGCCGCGGACATCAGGTTGAGGGCGACGCCGATCAGGCCGATCATCACCGATCGGAAGGCCGCGACGGTCATCTCGAAGGTCAACAGCAGCAGCAACCCGATGACGAGCGGCAGTTTGCTGTTCTCGTGCTCCACGTAGTCCTGGCCGCAGGCCACATCGCCGCTGACCGCCGTGTCCACACCGGGCAGCTTCCCTACGGTTTCGGGCAGATACTTCTCACGGAGGTGGTCCAGTGACGCGATCGCCCGGTCGGAGGGCGCTGGGTAGGGCACGGCCGGCTCAAGGACACTGATCCGCCCGTCGGCCGAGGTGTGTACCGTCGGCTCGGCGATCCGGGCGAACAGCGGATGTCCGTGCCCACCTGCCCAGTTCGGCCTGTGAGATCGCGGCCCGCGGAAGCGGCCGCCGCCGTGTCCAGTGGGCCGGACCGGGAGGAGATCATCACGTGCTCGGTGGGCCGGCGCTGCAGCCCGCCTTCGGTCGCCATCGATTCGGCGTGCCCCGCCTCCCCCACCCAGAAGTCCTCGGTGGTGGCCGCGTTGCTGCCGACGGCCATCCCGACGCCGAGACACGGAACGACGAGGACGAACCAGCCGGTGATCGCGCGCCACGGATGCCTGGCGCTCCAACGAGCCATGCGTACGGGGCGATTGAGGTTTCTCATGCCTCACAAGCTGGTCCGCAGGACCAATCCGACGGCAGCCCCTACCGGTTGAACCGGATGTCCACCGGTCGGTGGACAGAGGGAGCTCGTCAGACGTCCCTGCGACCGCCGAGATCCAGGTGGACCGAGATGCGTCACCTCACCCCCGGGTCGGCCGACTGCGTACGCAGGGCCGTGGCGACGGACTCCAGGACCTCGATGGGGCGCAGCAAGTCCCCATAGCCGATCGGTGGCCTGCCCGTACGGGCCATCTCCAGGAACGCTTCGAGACCCGGCACGCAGTAGTGGGCGTCGAGGGTGAGAGTCTGCTCGACCACGGTGTCCTGAGTGAGCGCCATTCCGTGGAAGGGGATCTGGTGCGTGTCGTTCGGCTTGACAAAGTTGACAAGGACACGGGTGCCGCCCGCGGTGAATGACACGGTGACTGCGGTGTCGGTGGTGTCCGTG
Organism: Streptomyces sp. NPDC088246; assembly: GCF_044741025.1. Classification (NCBI taxonomy): domain Bacteria; kingdom Bacillati; phylum Actinomycetota; class Actinomycetes; order Kitasatosporales; family Streptomycetaceae; genus Streptomyces; species Streptomyces sp. NPDC088246. The sequence continues at coordinate 211,382 of NZ_JBIURV010000010.1, read as the reverse complement.
CGTACGTCGGAGATCTCACCAGGGGCGAGTCGGAGAGCTACGTCCACCGGGTGGATGCCGTAGAAGAAGATCCCGCCGTACTCGCCGTCGGGATCGGCAGGTCCGGACGTGACGACCACATGCGGTTGCCCGCCCCGCGCCGTCCGGGCCACCAGCGCGTCGGTGTCGGGAATCCAGCGGAGCGCCGAGGATGACGTGAGCGGCGCGTCATGGGCGAGCGCGGTGTCGATCATGGCCTGGGCGTCCTCGACGGTACAGGCCAGCGGCTTGTCGACGAACACCGGAAGCCCCTCGGCCAGGAAGGGGGTCGCCTGGTCGCGGTGGTGCGCGCCGTGCCGGTCGGCGACGATGACGGCGTCCACCAGTCCGAGCAGGCCGGTGGGCTCGTCGACGATCTTTTCTATCCCTCCGGTTGACGCCAGCGTGTCGTTGCGCCGACTGCGCCCGCCACTGAGAGCCACGACGCGGGCGTCGCCGCCCGCCTCATGGACGTTGAGGTGGCCGATGATGTGGTCGACATGAGTGTTCTCGGTGCCAACGATCCCGATGCGCATCAGGAGAGGCTACCTTCACGGTGACAGGCAGGTTGAGCGCACTCCCCGGCCACAGGGAGGGCACCCCTGGTGGTGTGGCTGAGTTGAGCGTCCCACAAGGGGCCAGGAACCGCGCGCTGCGCCGACAGAGCGGGGCTGCCGGCCCGACGGCCCCGACCGTACAGCCGCGCCGCACGTCAGTTGAGGGCGGCTGCCAGGATGGCGGCTGCATTGGCGATCAAAAGGTCGTCCGCCTCGGAGTCGGCGTCGTGCTTGGTGGACAGAACAGCCATCACGATCGGCCCTTGGCCGGGCGGCCAGACGATGCCCACGTCGTTCGCGGTGCCGTAGCTGCCGGTGCCGGTCTTGTCGCCGACGGACCAGTCCTCGTGGAGGCCGGCGCGCAGGCGTTTGCCGCCGGTCGTATTGGCCAGCAACCACCCGGTCAACCTCTTGCGGTCCCCCGCCTCCAGCGCGCCCCCGAGGACGAGCTGCGCGTAGGTCTTCCCAATGGCGCGAGGGCTGGTGGTGTCGGTCACACGCCCTGGTTCCGCCGAGTTCAGCTCCGGCTCCCAGCGGTCGAGCCGGGTCACCGAGTCTCCGACCGACCGGCAGAAGCGAGTGACGGACGTCGGTCCGCAGAGCCTTTCCATCAGGAGGTTCGCTGCAGTGTTGTCGCTGTACGAGATGGCCGCGCCGCACAGATCCTCAACTGTCATCCCATGCGCAAGATTCTCGGGCAGACCGGTCACCGGCGCGCCTCCCGACCTCTTGATGTCCTGCTTCGTGTAGTGAATGACTTTCGTAAGAAACGTCCCGTCGTGGTCGAGGTCCCTGAGGACGGCCCCGACGGCTAACGTCTTGAACGTCGAACACATGGGGAAGCGTTCTTCCTCCCGGTGGAGGACGCTCCTGCCTGTCACCGTGTTCCACCCGAACACACCCAGCCGAGCGGCATGCTCCCGTTCGAGGTCGCGCAACTTCCGCACCGCCTCGCTCCCCGGGCCGAGGGTCTCCGCGGCCGATGACATGGGAACAGCGACCAGCGCCGCCCCCAGGCCACCGGCGAGCACTGCACGGCGTGACACGCCCCTGCTTGATTTCAAGATTTCCTGCCTTCCTGCTCGTGCGGTCGTACTGCCTGCACACGACGCTTCCGACAGCCCACCGGTTGCACCACTAAGCAAGCAGGCCCTGTTCCCGTACGGCTGCCGCCACCCCGCAAATGGCGCTCCGTGGCGGATCAGGGGTACGCCTGCCCGGAACTCCCGCGTCCCGCGCCAGTTGGAGGGAACCAGCCAACCGCCCCCCACCGCTCCTTGCGGTGGGGGGCGGAGGCACGAGCTCTGAACCTGACCTCCTATTCGGTGCGCAGGGCCGTGGCGGTTCGGGCCCTGGCGGCCCAGCCGCCGGGCAGGAGCGCACCCAGGGTGGCGATGAGCAGGGCGCCGAGTGCGAGCGGGAGCAGTTCGGCCCCGTGGTAGACGGCGATGACGGAACCGGGGAGGCGGAGCCCCACGCTGTCGCCCATCGCGGGGATGGCCCAGCCGTGCAGGTCCACGCCGAGCGGCACATCCAGAGTGCCCGCGGCCAGTCCGGTCACGACGACCGAGGTGATGACCACCGCGATGGTCTGCGGGGGGGCATGCCGAGCGCCTTGTGGACACCGGGCTCCCGGACGCGCTCGCGGGTATCGAGCAGCACGCCGTTGAGCACGCCGAGCGCGGCGACGGCGACGAGCATCAGCGTGAGGATCACGGACAGCGCGTTGAGCGTGACGACCATGTCGCCGCCGGCGTCGAGCCCGCCGGCCCGAGCGGTGGTCCCCAACGGTGCCAGGTCCTTGTTCAGCGCGTCGACGTAGCCGGTCACGTCGGTGCCTGACGTGACCGCGATGTGATGGCTCGTCTCCGTCAGGTCGGGATGTGCGGCCGTGAGGGTAAAGGCGTCGGTGAAGACCTGCATGCCGTCGTTACGGGGGTCGAGGACCTCAACGACGATCCGGACCGTGACCGGCTCGACCAGACCGTTCAGGGTGACGGTGTCGCCGATGCGGGTGCCGGTGGCGGCCAGGAAGGGGGTGGGGACCACGGCCTCGCCGGGCCTGTCGATCCAGCGGCCCGAGACCATCGTGTAGCCGCCCCGGGAGGCGTCGCCGGTGAAGGCGATCACGTCGATGGTGCCGGTCAGGCCGGACACGGTCGCCCGTACCGTCGCGGCGCTGTAGTACTTCCCGGTTCCGGCGGCGGCCCCGATGGCCGCGGCGACTGCAGCGGGATCGGCCTCGGGCTGCTTCTCGGGGCCGGGGCCTTGGGGTCCGAAGTCCGGCAAGGGCGCGGGCACGACGACATCGGCGGCGTCGTGGGCCTTGGCTTTCATCACCTGGCCGAGCGAGGCGCCCATCCCCACGGTGAACGTGACGGCGATGGCGCCGAACAGGATCGCCGTGCCCATGGCCAGCGCGCGGGCGGGCCGCGCGAAGGGCCGGGCCAGGCCCAGGGCGACCGGCTGCGGCAACGGCTCGGAGGCGACGGCCTGCGACCGGACGTCTTCGGTGATCCGGCCGTCGGCGATCCGGACCGTTCGGTTCGTGCACGACCGGGCCAAGGCCAGGTCGTAGGTGACCACGACGATGGTCTGTCCCTCGGTGTCGAGGCCGGTGAGTCGCCTGCTGACGTCCTGTCCGGCGGCCGTGTCCAGGGCTCCGGTCGGCTCGTCGGCCAGGAGCAGCGCCGGCCGGCTCATCAACGCCCGGGCCACCGCGACGCGCTGCCGCTCGCCGCCGGACAACCGCCCCGGGTAGCCGCGGGCGTGCCGTTCGATGCCCAGCAGTTCCAGGAGTTCCGCCGTCCGGCGGTCGGCCTCGCCACGTGCCATACCCGCGAGGCGCGCGGGCAGGACGACATTGTCGGTGACGGTCAGATCGTCGCGGACACCACCCCACCCGGTGGCTGCCGTGGCCTGCGTTCGCCACGAAGAGCCACAGCTCAAACCGCCCATCATGGTGCGCCCGGACGAAGGCGTCCACCGACTTGCGTGCCCTGCGGGAGCCTCACTCCTGCCAGGGGGAATCCAGGATGGTGTCCACGAAGTTGCCCCGCTTGAAGCCGGGTACGTAACGCTCCAGTACATCGGCCTTCACATTGCCGAAAGTGGTGTCCGGCTTGGCTTCGATGCCTTCGGTGAAGGCCCGGAGGATGCGCTGTTTGAAGTCGGGGCGGGGATGGAGGGAAACGATCGACGCGCGGTCCGCGTCGCTGATGTCGGCGTACCCGATGCCGAGCACGTCGTACTCCACCCCCGCGGTCACCAGCGCGACCTCGGGTTCCATGAACTGTGGAATTCCCGGCGTCGTGTGGAGCGCGATCGCCGTCCAGACACGGCGGATGCTGTCCTCGGGCACGCCGTGGCTCTGCAGAAACCTCCGTGCTTCGTCGGCGCTGTCCACCTCGAACCGGCGCCCGCTCCCGCGGAACTCCTCGTTGAGGCCCAGGTCATGGAACATGGCTCCGACGTAGAGAAGCTCCGGGTCGACGCTCAGCCCCCTGTTCTGCCCCTGCAGGCTGCCGAAGAAGTAGACCCGGCGGGAATGGTGGTAGATCAGGTCGTCGGTCGCGTCACGCACCAGCTCGGTGGCCTCGGCGGCCAGCTTGGTGTCGGGCACCGTCACTCCGGTGGCGGCAGGGAGGTCGGCACTGCTGGGCATGTGAACTCCTTTGTCGTACGACGTGTCGGCTCTTCCTTTCCGATTCTTCAGCCTGCGGCTCTCCCCCGCCCGGTCAACCACCGGCTGCCTCGTCCCTGTCCGCCGGGGAGAAATGGAGATGGGCCAGGTCGTGCGGGATTGGGCCGTCGGGACGGAACAGGGGCGCGCTCTCCCCGTCGGCGGCCGTGGCCGGAGCGTCTGTGAGGCGAAGCCGGGTGCGCAGCCGCCCGTAGAAATCGTGCGGGCCGAGCCTGATGACGCGCAGACGACGCGGGGCCGCGTACACCCCGAGCCAGTCTCCGGCGCCCAGTACGCCGCGCAGCTGGCCGTCGATCGTGACCGCGCCCTGCCCCGAATGGGGCAGGACCCGCACCGCGACCGGTTCGTCCGGCGCGACGACCACTGTGCGGTTGAAGGTCATATGCGCTGCGACGGGTGTGAAGAGGACGGCGTCCATTCGTGGTGAGACCACCGGACCGCCTGCGGCGAAGCTGTAGGCGGTCGACCCGGTGGGGGTGGCCATGATGACGGCGTCGGCCGAGTACGAGGCGAGGAGCCGGCCGCCGATATAGACGCCGAGACTCACCTGCCGGTCGCGCGCGAGCTTCTCCACGACGACGTCGTTGAGGGCCGTGACATCCAGCGCCACGCCCCAGTCCTCCGCCGCGGCCTCCGCCTCCAGGTCGACATGGGGAGGAGGCAGCATCGGGCGTCGTCCGTAGCCCATCAGGGCGTCGATGTCCTTGGGCACTTCGAGTACGCGGGAGGCCCTCATCGTCAGCGTCATGCGCTCCTCGACGTCCGCCCGTCCGTGGTGGACGGCGTCGAGCGCCCGGACGACGTCCTCGGCCGGCACCTCGGTCAGGAAGCCGACCCGGCCCAGGTCGATCCCGAGGACGGCGGCGTGGTTCTTGGCCGCGATCCTGGCGCCGCGCAGAAATGTGCCGTCGCCTCCGAGCGTCACGATGAGATCGGGGTTACCCGCGACATCGGCCTCCTCCCGTCCGCCACGCCGGCGTGCGTCACCGCGCCACACGTCGATGTCCGTGCACGGAACGGCTTCGCCCGCACACCAGTCGCGTACGACGCGTGCCGCGGCAATGGCCTCGGGGCGTCCCTGGTGGACAACGACTCCCACCCGCTCGACACTCATCTCGCTCCGGCTCCCGTACTCCGACGATGTGGCGATGTCCTGGTCCCACCTTGATGGTCCATGGGGGTGCGGGCTTCGTCGCCGGGCCGACAGACCGTTCCCGGTCAGGCGATCGGGCCCCTGGGTGGGCAGAGTGATCGGGCCGCTGCGTGGTCCGCCCACCGCGCGGCACAATGGTGGGAAGAGAATCGCCTGCTCTTCACGCACGGCACGCGGCCGAGTCCACCCGGTGGCTCCTGGGGTTACGGCGCCCCACACCCGTGTGCTCGTCACTTCTGTCCGGAGAACAGTCATGACCGCAGTCCAGGCGTCCAGGCGCAGCCGACGCTCCCTCACCGCGCCGGCCGGGGCCGTGGCTCTCGCCGCCGCCTCGATCGGTCTCTGGGCCACCACCGGTTCCACCGCACAGGCCGCCGGCCTCCCGGCCCCCGATCATGTGGTGGTCGTGGTGATGGAGAACCACGCCTACACCCAGGTGATCGGCGCCTCCGACGCCCCGTACATCAACAACACTCTCAAGGCGGGTGGCGCCGACCTCACCCAGTCCTTCGGGCTGACCCACCCCAGCGAGCCGAACTACTACATGCTGTTCTCCGGCTCCGGCCAGGGCCGCACCGACGACAGTTGCGTGCGCGCCGGTTCCCTGTCCTCGCCCAATCTCGCCTCCGAACTGATCGCCGCCGGAAAGACCTGGGCGAGCTACAACGAGACGCTGCCCAGCCAGGGTTCGACCGTCTGCAGCAGCGGTGACTACGCCCAGGAGCACAACCCCTGGTTCGGTTTCTCCAATGTGCCGACCAGCACGGCGAAGACCATGACGCAGTTCCCGGCCGACTTCACCACCCTGCCGAAGGTCTCGTGGGTCGTGCCGAACCTGTGCAGCGACATGCACGACTGCCCGGTCTCCACCGGTGACACGTGGATCAAGAACAAGCTGGGCGCCTATGCCGACTGGGCCAAGACCCACAACAGCCTCCTGATCGTCACGTTCGACGAGGACAACAAGCTGTCGGGGAACCGCGTCCCCACCGTCTTCTACGGTCAGCACGTCACCCCCGGCAGCTCCAGCGGTGCCACCTACAACCACTACAACGTGCTCCGCACCCTGGAGGACCTGGCCGGCCTGACGACGCACGCCGGCAACGCGGCCTCGGCGTCCGACATCTCCGGCATCTGGAACTGACATCTGTGTATCTCGCAGACTCCCGCAGCGCCCAAACCGCCGCCCCGGACACCCGTCCGGGGCGGCGGCCGGCCGCGGCACCCGGCACTGTCCTTGCTCTCGGCGCCGTCAGCCTGATCACGGGCATCTCCTCGGAGATGGTCACCGCTGTCCTGCCGCTGTACGTGGTCACCGTCCTCGGTCTTTCGCCGCTCGGCTTCGGTGTGCTGGACGGCATCGACAACGGCGTCGGCGCCCTGGTACGGCTCTTGGGCGGTCGCCTCGCCGACCGGGATGGCGGCCGCAGGCACACGTCGGTGGCGGGCATCGGTTATGGTCTGTCCGCGCTCTGCAAGCCTGTGCTGTTGTTCGGCGTCACATGCCTGCGCTTCCACGCGGCCGCCGGTACCGGCATCTTTCTGTGGGGCCGGCACGGCGCGCTTCAGGACACCTGTCGGGCCGTCGTACTCGACTCGCGCCTCCACGAACTGCACCGCTTCCCGGCAGCCGGTATTCCCACCCGCGCCCGGGTCACACCGTCCGGCCATCTGGTCGCCCGGACGGTCCTCGTCAACGGGGCCTCCTACGCGGGGACCGACTTCTCCACCCGCACCGCCATCGTCGACACCGCACCTGGGCGATCGACGACGACCTGGAGAGGTACACCGTCACCAAGGACGGCAGGCCCTACCGCGCCTCGGACATCAACATCTGGGGTGTCACGTTCGCCGGACGGCACCCGCTTCCACGCCACCCTGGCGACCCACGGCCGGACCTACCTCGTCCGGGGTGACGTCACCGCCCGCACCCTCACCACCCTGCACGGGAACGTCGAACGCCCTTCGCTCTCGCCGGACGGCACCCGCATCGCCTACAAGAAGCGCGTCCCGGGAGCCTCGCCCGACGCCCCGTGGCGGCTGTATGTGCTCCATCTGCGCCGCATGTCACAGACCGCGACCGCCGAGCAGCGCAACATCGACGACCAGGCGGTGTGGGCGGACGACTCCACTCTCGTCCACGCCCTCCCCGGCGACTACGGCTCGGACCTGTGGGCCGTCCCGGCCGACGGCACCGGTGCGGCCCGCCGGCTGATGACCTCCGCCGTCGCCCCGGCCTATCCGGGGTGACGGCTCAGCGGGCCGGACAGAGTGCGGGATGCGCGTCGCGGGTACCGGTCATCCGGTCAGGACTGTGCGTCCTCCGGAATACTGACCAACCAGCGGGTCTCCCGGCGGGGCCTCAGATACAGCGCCCAGTAGAGCGTGGCGACCGCTGTGATCCCGCCGGTCCACAGCAGGTACTCGGTCTCCTGCTGGGTCAGGATGTACGCCAGCACGGCGATGAGCAGTACGGGAATCGCAGGCCACAGGGGCATGCGCCAGGCCGGTGCCTCGCGGTGCGTGCCGCGGCGGCAGAGCAGTGCGGCGACCGCGACCAGCAGGTACATGCCGGTGACGGAGACGCCGGTGACGCCGTACAGGGTGTCGAGGTTGACGAAGCAGAGCGCCGCGCCGGGGACGCCGACGACCAGGGTCGCCACCCACGGAGAGCCGAACCGGCCAAGTCGGGACAGGGCGTTGTTTATCGGCTCGGGCCACGCCTTGTCACGGGCGGAGGCGAACAGGACCCGTGAGTTCTGGATGACCATGACGATGCCCGCGTTGATGATCGCGAGAGCCACGCAGAGGCTGACGAAGGTACCGACGGCCGAGTTCGACCAGGCGGCGACCATGGTGTTGAGGTCGCCCGAGGTCAGGGCCGCGAGGTCCGGGGCGCCCAGCGTGATGGCGATGACCGGGACGAGGATGACCGCGGTGGAGATGGCGAGGGTGGCAAGCACGGTGCGGGCCACGTTGCGCCGCGGGTTCTCCAGTTCCTCCGAGAGGTAGACGGCCGTGGAGAAGCCCTGGGTGATGAAGAGAGCGATCGCGAGCCCGGAGACCACCATCATCGCGGTGACCGTGGAGGTCGTGCTGCCCGACGAGGCGACCGACCCGTGCACCAGCGCGGAGGCCCCGCGCTCGGAGTGCGCGAAACCGAGAACGGCGACGACGCCCGCCGCGATCACTTCGAGGACAAGGAAGATCCCGGTGATCCACGCGTTGGCGCGCAGGTCCAGGAGACCGGCGAGGGTGGCGAGGACCATGACCCCGGCGCCCGCGGCGGGAGCCGGAATGTGCACGACGGGAGCGAGATAGTCGGCCGTTCCCATGGCGATGACCGGGGGCACGATCATCACGACCAGCAGGGAGAGCACGAAGACGAGCCACCCGGCCAGCCGTCCCGCCATGGTCGACACCATGGCGTACTCACCTCCCGCGCTCGGTATGAGGGTGCCCAGCTCCGAGTAGCAGAAGGCGACCGCAATACAGAGCAGCGAGCCGATGGCGATCGTGAGGGCGGTGTACGTGCCCAGGCTGGAGAACAGGTCGGGTACGACCACGAAGAGCGTCGAAGCGGGCGTCACACAGGAGAGTGTGAGCAGCGTCCCGCCCACGACGCCGATGGAACGCTTGAGCTTCTGTGGAGTGGGGCCGGTCGCGGGGGCGAGCGCCTGGGGAGCGCTGAGCGTTTCGGTCATCGTGCGATTCCGATCAACAGGTGCGGTGTATGAGCGCGGGAGCGGTATCGCCTCCAGACGAGGACGTGGTGAGTGGTTTCGTCGCTCCCAGCGCGACATGCAATCCTGACGAGTTCCGCAGGTCAAGAGGTGCTCACCTTCGGAATTCGTTGTTTCGGCAAGCAGATCTGACGATTTGGCGTTAAGAGCGCGTCATTCTATGGGGATCGGGGGGTGCGGGAACCGCAGCAGGATCCGGTGCAAAATTTCGCCCATTCCAGATTCCGGAAGGGTGCGGGTGTCCCCGAGCGCCGCGATGCGCGGATGGCCGCGGGTCGCGCATCCACGGTCTTGATGCCAGCCTGGAGACATGGCTTGGGCGTCATGGACGACTCGCGGCGTTTTCTCCGGGCACGGTGGCGTGCTCACGGACGAGGTCGGAGTCCTGTCCGGAGACCTGACCGTTCACACGACCTGGGCCGATGACACGGCCCAGGTCACTGTGCAGTACACGGGTGCGATCGACTGGTTCACCATGTCGGGCAGCCCGGTGCCGTGCTACTCGGAGGACGACAGCCGGCGCCTTCATGAGGCGGTGGTGAAGTCCGTCCGGGAGGGAGCCGCGGCCACGGTTCCGAGCCCTCCGCCACAGAAGCCGGAGCGACCGACGCAGAGCGCCCAGGAGTGAGGGCTACGTCGGCGGCCGCGCGCCGGGCGCTGCGGTCCGGATCACCGGGTGGCAGCCCGGTTCAGGCGGTGTGGCGGTCCGTGGCGACGGCGAAGACATGGAGTGCCGGTGTCTTGGAGCCCATGTATTGAGGCCCGGACGGCAGCGTGATCGACGCGAGTTGTCTGGACGAGTCGATGTCCACACCGATCGTGTAGAGCTTTGCGGTACGTGTGCCCTGTGCCCGGCCGCTGCCGTTGACCTTGCCTCCGTCGGCCGCGATCACCGTTACCTTCGGGACGTTCGTGGCGCTCCAGTCGGGAACGGTGATCGGGAGTGCGCTGCTGGTTCCGTCGGTGTAGGTGACCGTGACGGTGCCGGTCAGGCCGGAGGCCGCGCATGAGACCCAGCCGGCGAGCAGGGCACGGCTTCGGCTCAGAGCCTGGTGCGCACCCACCCTCAAGTCCTGGATCACTAGGATCCCTTGCGTGACAAGAGCATTCAGCGGCTGGACAGAGCAAGCGTTCGAGCTACTCCTGCAGTTGGAGGGCATGCCCTCGCAAGAAGCCCGCGAGAAGCGCCGCAAGGAACGGGAGCGTCTCGTACGGCAGCCCATGATCGCGTTGCTGAACGATATAGCCGACGCGGACCAGGCCTACGAAGACTTCTCCGTCTGGGGTTTCCGCAAGGACCCGTGGTGGTGGCAGCACCAAGTGGCGGTGATCCGGATCGCACGCAACGTCGAGATCGGTCTCCGCTTCGACCTCGACGGGCTCCGGATCAAGGGCGGCTGGACCTACCCGGACCCGGGACAGGTCCCGTTGTTCCGTACGGCCGTTGCCGCGCAGGGCAGTGGCCCCGAGCTGGTGCGCGCCATCGAGGCGCTGGGGGCTCAGGGGTACGAGATCGCCGGCGACACCATGAAGCGCATGCCGCGCGGCCACGACGCCGGTCATCCCCGTGCCCACCTGCTCCGGTACCGCTCGGTCTCCGCTGCCCGTCCGCTCGGCGGGGACTGCGCGCAGCACACGTCGGCGTTGCTCGACTCCGTGCTCCGAGCGGCGGAGGAGTTGGAACCCCTGCTCTCCTGGCTCGCCGGCCATGTGACGGTTCCCGGTTCCCGCCGGCTCGCCGTCTAGCGTCGCCTCCGCATGCTGTCCGCGGGTGAGCGACCGAAAGGCGGTCCGTGACCGGCGGGCATGGTCCCTCCCGAGGGGCCCGTTCGGCCCCTCGCCACCCGTCGGTGCTGAACCGCCATCGGCGCTGCTGCGCGTCAGTAGGCCCCGAACACGTTGTCGATGGATCCGTACCTGTCGGCGGCGTAGTTGCACGCTGCGGTGATGTTGGCGATCGGGTCGTAGCTGTCCATCGGCGTACCGGGCACGTGGTAGGCGCGGAACGTGGGGTCGATGATCTGGAGGAGGCCCTTGGACGGCGTGCCCTTGGCGGCGTTCGAGTCCCAGTTGTTGATGGCCAGGGGGTTGCCGGAGGACTCGCGCATGACGTTGCGATGGATTCCGTCGTAGCTGCCGGGGATGCTGTGCTTGGCCATGACGGCCAGCGACTCCTTGATCCAGCCGTCCAGATCGTTCGTGTACGTCGCGGGCTTCGCGGCCGGTGCGGCAGTCTTGGACTCGGCCTGCACACCGATTGTCAGCTTCATGCCCGGGCGAATACCTGCGGGGTTGTCGCCGACGATCTCTCGATTGTCCTCGTACAGCTTCTGCCAGCCACCGCTGAGCGAATGCTCCCGCGCGATCTTGGCAAGGGTATCGCCCGCGATCACGGAATAGATGGTGGGCGCGTCCTTCTGCGCGGTCTTTCCCTTGGCGGTGGCGACGGTCGATGCCGCAGCCTTTTCGGCGGTGGCGGACTGCGCCGGCGCGGCCGAGGCGAAGCCGGCACCGACCAGCGGAAGCACGAGAGCGGCTCCGCCCGTGGTCACGGCAATGAGACCGCGGGTCAGCGAAGTGGACTTACGACGACGGTGGTTACCCGTTGCAGACATAGCGAATTCCTCTCCGTCGCCTACGAGGTGAGCTGTCGGGTTCGGACTGGAGATGTCCGGCCGCACGCGAATGCGGCTTCACCCCGAGCCGTTCCGGATACCGGATCGGCGGCTTACCTGGGTTCTCCGCTCCTGCCGTACACGAGTTGGTCGGATTGCCGGACGGCGGCAGGATTCGGCGTTCCGTCCGGATTGCCGGTGACCGTAGGCGAGAAACGCCGAAAGGGACAAGCCCCTATTTTTGGATCACAATTCATTTGCAAGATCGAACCGCGAAATTGGCAGTAACCCACCTCACACCGCGAAGCAAGATTTCCTTGCACATAAGGGCACCGGGCAGCGCGCCGCGGCATCTTGAACTCTGCAAGTGACTCACACCACGAGGTCCCCAAAAGGGGCAATTCGTCCAGCGCCCAAGGGTCGCAACTCTCTCTAAATGCCTCTTTATTAACCAAGGGATCACTTCTAAGCAAATCGCCCATACTTGAACATTTGCATGCGCTCTGGATGCCTCTCGGGTCGATCGCACCCGCCAGTGCTCCACGACCTCCGGCCTCCCGGCGAAGCGGCCCGCGGGCCGCTTCGCCGCACCCCCCGGACGGCACCGAGGCTTTGCCTTTCGCCCTCCGGGTCGTTATCGTTTTCAACGGCCCTGTTGTCTCCGATAGAGGTGGACGTTGCGCATCTGAGGTTCGCGATCATCGCGCCGTACGGCTCCAGCCGTACGCCCGTCACGCAATGGCAGTGTTCAGTCCTGCCCGTGACCCCGCGTGGATGCGACCTCGGTGCATGAGCCGTCCCTCTGTCTTTCGGACCGCCGCACCTCCCTCTCGGTTCGGTCGCTGCGTGGTGCTCGCATACGAAGCCCCCATTCACCGCGCTTGCGACTGCGAGGATCACCATGGCTACACCCACCGCGCCCAGCGCCTCTCTCACCTGCTCCGCCCTGTCCTTCCAGTGGCCGGACGGCACGACCGTCTTCGACGGACTCTCCCTCAGCATCAGCCGCGGCCGCACCGGTCTCGTCGGGACCAACGGCGCCGGCAAGTCGACACTGCTGCGACTGCTGGCCGGCCAACTGCGCCCGTCCCAGGGCTCGGTGACCGTCGGCGGCAGCCTCGCCCACCTCCCTCAGAACATCACCCTCGACACGGGGCTGCGTGTGGACGAGGCCCTGGGCATCGCCGGACGGCGCAATGCGCTGCGCGCCATCGAAGGCGGGGATGTGGACGAGGAACACTTCGAGACGATCGGCGATGACTGGGACGTCGAGGAACGAGCCCTCGCGACACTGGGGTCACTCGGACTCGGCGATGTCGAACTGGACCGCACCGTGGGCCAGATGTCCGGCGGGGAGACCGTCCTGCTGCGCCTGGCCGCACTGCTGCTGGAGCATCCCGACGTTCTCCTGCTGGACGAACCGACCAACAACCTCGATGTGTTCGCTCGCCGCAGGCTCTACGAGGCCATCGACTCCTGGCGCTCCGGTGTCCTCGTCGTGGTGAGCCACGACCTCGAACTGCTGGAGCGCGTGGACCGCATCGCCGAACTGCGCTCCGGATCTGTGAACTGGTACGGAGGCGGCTGGTCCGCCTACGAAGAAGCCCTGGCCACCGAACAGGAAGCCGCCGGGCGGATGTTGCGGGCCGCCGAGGCCGACGTACGCCGGCAGAAGCGCGAGCTGGAGGAGACCCATGTGAAACTGGCGCGCCGCCAGCGGCACGGCAGGAAGATCGAGGCCGAGCGGCGGCTCCCGAAGATCCTCGCCGGTGCGCGGAAGCGGTCCGCGCAGGAGTCGGCGGGCAAGCTTCGCGGCCTCCAGGAGGACCGGCTGAGCGAGGCGCGCGAGCGCCGCGAAGAGGCCGCGGAGGCGATCCGTAACGACGCCGAGATCCGGGTGAGCCTTCCCCACACCGCCGTTCCCACCGGACGCACCGTGCTGAGCCTGCACGAACTGCGTCCCCGGTTCGGCCGGCTGCACGAGGGCAACCTCCATGTAAACGGGCCCGAACGGATCGCGCTCGTCGGGCGCAACGGCGCCGGCAAGACAACGCTGCTGCGCACCCTCACCGGCGAGCTGGCTCCGCTGTCCGGCGAGGCCAGGACGTTCGTACCACTGCGGTTCCTTCCACAGCGGCTGGATGTGCTGGACGAGGAGCTGAGCGTCGCGGCGAACGTCACCCGCATGGCTCCCGGGGTCGCGGACAACCACATCCGCTCACAGCTCGCGCGCTTCCTGTTCCAGGGGAAACGCGCGGACCAGCCGGCCGGCACCCTCTCGGGCGGGGAACGCTTCCGTGCCGCGCTCGCGGCGACGATGCTCGCCGCACCGGCCCCGCAGCTGCTGATGCTGGACGAGCCGACCAACAATCTCGACATCGCCAGCGTGCGCCAGCTGACCAGCGCGCTTGAGTCCTACGAGGGTGCGCTGCTGATCGCCAGCCACGACCTGCCGTTCCTCGAATCGGTCGGCATCACCCGCTGGCTGCTCGTCGCGGAGGAGCTCCGGGACACCACCGCGGAGGAGGTGGGCGACCTGCTCGCAACACCGGAAGCGGACTGAGCGGCCGCGTACGTCCGAGAGCCCGGGCTTGTCCGGCCCCTCGGACGTACGGGAGGGGGTGCGGGCCCTCAGCATGGCGAAGACCCGCACCCCCTGCCAAGGGTCAGAGCCTGGCGATGATCTTGTTCATCTTCTCGATCTCGGCCGTCTGGGCCGTGATTACGGCTCCGGCGAGCTTCTTCGCGTCGGCGTTGCTGCCGTTCTTCTGCTCGTCCTCGGCCATGGTGACCGCGCCCTCATGGTGGCCGATCATGAGCCGGGCGAACTTCTTGTCGAAGTCCTTGCCCTTGGCGGCTTCGAGGTCGCTCATCTCCTTGTCGGACATCATCCCGGGCATTCCCGAACCGTCCGAGCCGTGGTCCATGCCGGGCATGTCCCCCATCGAGGACGAGGCCGAGGGCAGCAGCTTGCCCCAGGACGTCAGCCAGCCCTTCATGGTGTTGATCTCGGGGTCCTGGGCCTTCTCGATCGCGGCGGCCAGCTCCTTGATCTCGGGGTCGGCGGCGCGGCCGTCGGCCAGCCTCGCCATCTCGATGGCCTGCCGGTGGTGCGGGATCATCTGCTGCGCGAACTTCACGTCCGCGTCGTTGAACGCGCTGCCGGCGGTGGCAGGCGCGGAGGCGCCGGCGGAACCGTGGTCCATGCCGGGCATGGACGAGCCGTCGGTCTTGGATCCTTCGGAGGAGCCGCAGGCCGCCAGCGTCAGAGCGAGTGAGGCGACGATGCCGGCGGCCGCGAGCGCGCGGCGGCGGGCAGGGGAAGACAGAGAAGCGGACATCACACGTTCTTTCCAGGTGGATGCGCCACGTCCGTGGCACGCGAAAGGGGCAGGATCGTCCGGCTGGTCCGGCCCGATGGCCGGGAGCCGGCAGACACCTGTCACGTCCGCGCGATGCACACCTGGAGCAGTAGATCCCTGCCGGCGAACGGCGGACCCCGCCGTGCCGGCCCGCGCACCGCCGTACGTCGCCTCCCGAGCACCCATACGGCCAGGACCACGAGGCCCAGCGCCATGAGGAGCGGCAGCAGGCGGTCGCGGGCGTGGATGGATACGCACGACTCGCCGTTCATCCCGGGCATGGCGGCGGCCGCCTCGGCGGTGCCGTGCTCATCCGTCAAGGCTGTGTGGCCGGTACCCGTCGTCGTGGACACAGGCGCGCTCGAGATCACGGCCATTGCGCCGTGGCAGCCCTCGGCGGCGCTCGCCGGGGCCCCGTGCATGAGGAACAGCCCGCACAGGACTGCACACAGCACGAGCAGCCGGGACACTCCCGGTGTGCGCGTCCGCCTGCGGTCCACGGCTGCCTCGAATTCTCGGTCGTACGGGTCCTGCGGTACGCGCCCGAGGATACCCCCGCAGGGTTTCCCCGTCCCGTCGCACCCCGTCCCGTCGCACACCGCACCGTCCGGACACCTTGCTGGGCTACCGTGCCCGCGAAACTCTGCATACGTACGGATCGCGGAACCTGCTCGTGCGGGGCACCCGGCTGGGAGTGAGCGATGAACACGTCGACAGCGTCGGCGGGAACGGACGAGCTGAAGCGCCGTCTGAGCGTCTTCGACGCCGTGGTCATCGGCCTGGGTTCGATGATCGGCGCCGGCATTTTCGCCGCACCGGCGCCTGCCGCCGCGGCCGCCGGGTCCGGGCTGCTGCTCGGCCTGGGGCTGGCTGCGGTGGTCGCGTACTGCAACGCGACGTCCTCCGCCCGGCTGGCCGGTCGCTACCCGGAGTCCGGTGGCACCTATGTGTACGGCCGTGAACGCCTCGGTGACTTCTGGGGTTATCTCGCAGGCTGGGGCTTCGTCGTCGGCAAGACAGCTTCCTGTGCGGCAATGTCGCTCACCGTGGGCTCCTACGTGTGGCCTGGCCAGACACACGCGGTTGCCGTCGCGGCGGTGGTGGCACTGACCGCGCTCAACTACACCGGTCTGCACAAGTCCGCCTGGCTGACCCGGGTGATCGTCGCGTTCGTCCTGGCGGTACTCGCGGCGGTGGTCACCGCCTGTATCGGCGGCGGAACCGCCGATGCCGGGCGCCTGGCCATCGGCGCGGACGCCACTGTCGGAGGAGTTCTGCAGGCGGCCGGTCTGCTGTTCTTCGCGTTCGCCGGATACGCGCGGATCGCCACCCTCGGCGAGGAGGTACGCGACCCGCATCGCACCATCCGCCGCGCGATCCCGCTCGCGCTGGCCATCACGCTGCTCGTCTACGCAGCCGTCGCCGTCACGGTGCTGGCCGTCCTGGGCCCTGACCGCCTCGCCCATACCGCGGCCCCATTGGCCGAGGCCGCACGCGCGGCGGGCGTCCCCGGCCTCGCGCCGGTGGTGCGGGCCGGTGCGGCCGTCGCCGCACTCGGCTCCCTCCTCGCGCTCATCCTCGGTGTCTCACGCACCACCCTGGCCATGGCCCGCGAGCGCCACCTGCCGCACGTCCTGGCCACGGTGCACCCCCGCTTCAAAGTCCCTCACCGGGCGGAGGCCGCCGTCGGCGCCGTGGTTGCGGTCCTTGCCGCCACGACCGACGTCCGAGGGGCGATCGGCTTCTCCTCCTTCGGTGTCCTCGCCTACTACGCCATCGCCAACGCCGCTGCCTGGACGCTCACCGCGAACGAAGGCCGCCCGCCCCGCATCGTGCCCGGCGCCGGCCTGGCAGGCTGTCTGCTCCTCGCCTTCGCCCTGCCGTCGGCCTCGGTCGTCTCCGGCACCGCGGTGACTGCGGCCGGAGCCGCGGCCTATGGCGTACGCACGGTCCTCAGCCGCGCACGCAGCTAGGTCCTGCCGTCGGACTGCCGTCCGCCGTGCGGCGACGGCACCGGCGAGCGCCGGGGCCGCTCGGTGATCTACGCGCTGTACGACACCCACGTCGCCGAACTCCTCGACCAGGCCCTCTTCCACGTCGAGCACCTGCGCCTCGGCCCGCACGACACCCCCGTGGAGGAAGCCGCGAGAGCCGGCGGTGCGGTGGCTGCCGCCGCCCACTGAAACCGGAGACTCGCGGACCCGCGGAGCCCTCCACCCAACGCGGCGCCCGGTCAGTCGGTGCCGCGGTCCTGCGCGAGGACAGCCTTCAGGAACTCCCCGAGGATCTCGTCGAAGGCGTCCGGCCGTTCCATGTTGGGGAAATGCGCCGTCGACTCGACCGTTGCCTCACGCCCGTCGGCGACTGTCCGTACGAGGCGTCGGGCCATGCCGATGTGGTCGTCCGAGTCGATGCCGCCGTTGACGGCCAGCACCGGGATCGCGATCTCTGCCGCTCGGGCCCAGGTGTCCGTCACGGGCACGAGCCAGTCGGGTTCGTCGCCGCTGTGCTTGGCGACCGTCCGCACGGTCATCTCGCGCAGCCGCTGCACGACGGTGCGGTCGACGTCGTCGAGTGTGCGGTGCGGGCCCGCGGCGAAGAGCATGAAGGCATTGATCCAGCCTTCGGGGTCGCCGGCGGCCAGGGCACGGGCCTGTTCGGTCAGGATCTCCTCGGACCAGGGATCGCGGAACTCGGGCTCACCCGTTCCAGCCCCGCTGACGACCAATGCACGTACCAGATCGGGGTGTTCGAGCGCGGTGTCGACAGCGGTGGCCGCGCCCATCGACACTCCGACGAGAACCGCGGGACCCGTGTCGAGGTGGCGCAGCAGAGCGGCCAGATCGTCCGTGTGGCGAAATGGCCCGCTCGCGTTGGACGATCCGCCGTGCCCACGGGCGTCCGGCGCGATCACCCGGTGGCTCCGCGCCAGGACCGGCACCTGGTCATCCCACATTCCGTGGTCCAGGAAGCCGCCGTGCAGCAGCACCAGCGGCGGGCCCGCCCCGGCGTCGCGGTAGACGAGGTGGCCGTCCCGGGTCTCGAAGGAGCGCAGGTCTGAAGCAGTAGTCATGACAACCAAGGTGCCATTCGTCTCCCAAATTGGCAACCAAAGTGTCATGATGGCGAGATGACAGATACCGACCCACCCCTGGCTCCCGAGGACCTGGCCGACCGGCTCACGGAGGTCTTCGCCCTGGTCGGCCCTCTGTACAGGCGCGTACAACGCAAGGTGGAGCAGGCCGCACCGATCGAGGGCCTGTCCGTCGGCGTGCGCGCCGTCCTGGATCTGCTGCGCGAGCACGGACCCATGACGGTCCCCCAGATGGGCCGCGCACAGACGCTGAGCCGGCAGTTCGTGCAGCGCATGGTCAACGACGCCGCGGCGGGGCAGTTGGTCGAGGTCATCTCGAACCCCGCTCACCAGCGGTCTTCGTTGATCCGGCTGACCGACGCCGGCAGGGCGGCGATCACCGCCGCCCTCGCCCGCGAGCAGGCCCTGCTGCGCCAAGTGGACGGGAACCTGACCGACGCCGATGTGACGGCCTGCGTACGGGTGCTCAGCAGCATGCTTGAACTCTTCGACAACGTCGACCTGGACTGACGCCAGGCCCGGGTCCGGGCCCCTTCACGAGGCGAGCCCGGCGCCGGCAGCAAGGCTTCAGTCACCACATGGCCACCAAATGCGGAACCAATTCTCTGCGTCTACGCTCATATGTGGATCTATGCCGCCAACGGTGGTGACTCGACAGGAAGCGAGATCCCATGGAGCGGCTCAAGAGGTCGGGAATCGTCGGGGAGCTCTCGGCGGAGTTCCTCGGCACGATGATTCTCATCCTCTTCGGCTGTGGTGTGGTGGCCCAGGTCGTAGCCGGCGGAGCACTCACCGACCCGCCGGGGGGTCTCGGAAATCACGACAGCATCGCCTGGGCATGGGGTCTCGGAGTCACTCTGGGCGTCTATGTGGCGGGCAGGCTGAGCGGAGCGCACCTCAATCCCGCTGTGACGCTTTCGCTTGCCGCTTTCAAGGATTTTCCCTGGAAGAAGGTGGCACCCTACGCACTCGCGCAGCTCGCAGGAGCGTTCGTGGGGGCACTCGTGGTGCGATGGAATTACACCGAGGCCCTGGCGAAGGCGGACCCGGGGCACACGATCAAGACGCAAATCGTTTTCTCGACGCTGCCCGCCAACGGGAACCTCGCGCTTCCGGTTCACGAATGGGGGGCGCTGCGGGACCAGGTCATCGGAACCGCCATTCTTGTGCTGCTGATCTTCGCGGTCACGGATCTTCTCAGTACGCCACCGGGCGCCAATCTCGGCCCGTTCATCGTGGGCCTCATCGTGGTGGGCATCGGTATGGCGTGGGGCACCAATGCCGGGTACGCGATCAATCCGGCCCGTGACTTCGGGCCCCGGCTCGCGAGTTTCCTCACCGGCTACGGAGGAGCGTGGCGGGACCAGTACGGGAACTTCTACTACTGGGTGCCCATTGTGGGCCCACTCGTGGGAGGCCTGGCAGGTGCGTTCCTCTACAAGACCCTTGTCGGCCGTTTCCTGCCCACCGCGGAGGCGGAGCCGGAGGGCAGCATCCCCGTGCCACTGGAGGAGTGACGCCCGGTTCTTCATCGAGCGGGGACTCAGGAGAGGCAGCACACCATGGCGGACTTCATCGGCGCGGTGGATCAAGGCACCACCAGCAGCCGCTTCATGATCTTCGATCACGACGGGAACGAAGTGGCCAAGCACCAGTTGGAGCACGAGCAGATCCTGCCCCGCCCCGGCTGGGTGGAGCACGACCCGGTGGAGATCTGGGAGCGCACCAACTCGGTGATGCAGAACGCTCTGCGCACCGGAGGTCTGAGCGCCACCGATCTCGATGCCATCGGGATCACGAACCAGCGCGAGACCACCGTCGTCTGGGACCCCCGCACCGGTCGTCCGTACTGCAACGCCATCGTGTGGCAGGACACCCGGACCGACTCGATCGCCAAGGCCCTGGAGAACGAGGGCCACGGCGAGGTCATTCGCCGCAAGTCGGGTCTGCCTCCGGCCACTTACTTCTCCGGCGGGAAGATCAAGTGGATCCTCGACCATGTCGAGGGAGTCCGCGAGGCTGCGGAGCAGGGCCATGCGGTGTTCGGGAACACGGACTGCTGGGTGTTGTGGAACCTCACCGGCGGCCCCGACGGCGGCATCCACGCCACCGACGTGACCAATGCCAGCCGGACGATGCTGATGAACCTGGAGACGCTCGACTGGGACGACGAATTGCTGGGCATCTTCGGCATCCCCAGGGCGATGCTGCCGGCCATCCACCCGTCCTCCGACGCGGAGGTGTACGGCCGCACGCGCACGTCCCGGCCCCTGCGGGCCGCGATCCCGATCACCGGCGTGCTCGGCGACCAGCATGCGGCCACCGTGGGGCAGGTGTGCTTCGAGCCGGGCCAGGCGAAGAACACGTACGGCACCGGAAACTTCCTCGTGCTCAACACCGGCACGAAGCTGATCCGGTCACGGCACGGCCTGCTCACCACCGTCGCCTACCAGTTCGACAAGAGCCCGGCGGTCTACGCTCTGGAGGGCTCCATCGCGGTCACGGGATCCGCCGTGCAGTGGCTGCGGGACCAGATGAAGATCATCAGCGAAGCCGCCGAGAGCGAATGGCTCGCCAGAACCGTCGAGGACAACGGTGGGATGTACTTCGTGCCGGCGTTCTCGGGCCTCTTCGCTCCCTACTGGCGCTCGGACGCCCGCGGAGCCATCGTCGGTCTCGCCCGCTACAACACCAACGCCCATCTGGCGCGGGCCACTCTGGAAGCCATCTGCTACCAGAGCCGGGATGTGGTGGAGGCGATGGAACAGGACTCAGGTGTCCATCTCGATGTGCTCAAGGTCGACGGCGGGGTCACGGCCAACGACCTGTGCATGCAGATCCAGGCGGATGTCCTGGGGGTGCAGGTGAGCCGCCCGGTCGTCGCCGAGACCACCGCGCTGGGCGCCGCGTACGCGGCGGGTCTCGCCACCGGTTTCTGGCGCGACCAGGGCGAGTTGCGGGAGCACTGGCAGGAGTCGAAACGCTGGGAGCCGCAGTGGAGCGACGAGCAGCGCGCCGAGGGTTACGCCGATTGGAAGAGGGCGGTCGAGCGCACTCTCGACTGGGTGAGGGTGGGATGACGTCAGGGGTCCGACCACCGTACGGGCGTGCTCGGCCGGGCACGCCCGTACGGTGTGGTCGGGTCAGGACTCGGTGCGCAGTCCGGCCAGCAGCTGATAGACGGTTTCGGTGCCTTGCCGCAGGGCTTCGACGCCGATGTGTTCGTCGGTGCCGTGCATGCGCTTGAGCATGTCCCGGTTCACGGTGAACGGGTACATGCCGTAGACGGGCACGTTCTGTTCCCGGAACGGCACCGCGCTGGTGACCGCCTCGAACTGGCAAGCGGTGGCCCGTACCCCGGGGTGTGTCCTGCGTACGGCTGTCTGCCAGGCGCGGAAGACGTCCGTGTCATAGCCGGAGTCGGGCACGGCCAGGTAGCCGCGCAGCCGGTCCAGGGCCTGTTGCTCGCTCTCGCCGGGGTTGCCGACCACGGTCAGCGCCGCCCGGTTGCCGATCAGCGAGCGCAGTTCGGCGACGATGCGGCCGGGGTCGTCGGCCCCGGGGAGGAAGGCGGCCCGGAACTCCGCGGTCGCCGTGCCCGGCACGATGCTCGGGTAGTAGCCGGACTGCGCGGAGGTGAAGGCGAGCGTGGTGCGCAGCATCGCGTTGTGCAGCTCAGGGGTCTCGCTGAGCCGTACCACCGCTTCGCCGGCCCTGTCCCGCTGCTGTTCCGAACGGGCATTGAGCATCTCGCGCAGGGCCTCGGCGAGCGACCGGTCGGTGGTGGCCTCGGCGAGTTCGGCGAAGTACTGCCGGGACAGCGCGTTGGGACGGATGTGTGCGCGCCACTCCCCGAGTCGGTCGAGCACCTCCCCCAGCCGGATCACGGCCTGTCCTGTGAATGGCTTGGACGTGTGGGTGGCGTACGAGGAGGTCTCCAGGCGCAGCAGCAGGGAGCGCTTGTCGTTGCAGGTGAGCGAGGCGATCATGGGCGTCCTGCCGTCGTGCTGGTTGAGCACCCAGCCGCCCTCGGTGATGACCGTGCCCGCATCGACCTTGCCGGGGTGTTCCGTGAGGAACCAGCGCACCCCGTAGGGCCCTTGTTCCTCGTCGCAGTCGGACCAGAAGACGATGTCGCGGTCGAAGGCCGCACCCTCGCGGACATGGCGGAGCAGAGCGGCGACGAATGCGGCGTTGACGCCCTTCATGTCGAGCGAGCCGCGGCCGTACAGCTTGCCGTCTTTGATGTCTCCGGCGAAGGGGTCCGTCGTCCACTTGTCACCGATGGCGGGGACTACGTCGGAGTGGCCGAGCAGGACCAGTGGTTTCTTCCGAGCCGGCCCGGAGCCGGGGACGCGGGCGAAGAAGTGGACGTTGCCTTCCTTGGGGGTGGGCACGATCTCGGTGCCCACCCCGGCCGCGCGGAAGATTCCCTGGAGCATCTTGGCGAACGGCCGGGTGAGCGCACCGTCACCCGGGTTGCTGGTGTTCTGGCGGATCATGGCCACGGCAAGGCCCACGGGGTCGGTCGGATCGCCCTCGAAGGAGACACCGCCCGCGGCGGCCGGAGCGGCGGCCGCCGCTCCGGGCTCCGTGGCCGGCACCGCACCGAGCCCCAGCACCGTGCCCGCGACGGCCGTCGCTCCGGCGCCGAGCACGGAACGTCGTGACGGCCGGGCCCCGGGAAGTCCGTCCAGGCAGGCGGAGATGACCGCTGCCGGGTTCTCCTGGTGGGCGTGGTGACCGCCCTCGACGGACAGCAGAGTGCACTCGCCACGGGTCCAGTCGATCCAGCGGCGCACGGTCACTTCGGGCACGTGCGGGTCCTCGGTGGCCCACACCGCGCGCAACTCGACGTGCGGTACGGGACTTCGGCTGCCGTCGTAGCCCGCGGCCAACTGCAGATCGGCAATGACGGGAGGCAGCAGCACCTCCTCGAACTCGGGGTCCGCCAGCAGTTCCGGGTCGGTCGGTCCGGTCCCGGTCGCGAAGGCACGGGCGTCCTCGACGGTCACATCGTCACCGTCTCCGTGGAAGTCACCGGGGCACTGTCCGGCCACCGCGCACAGCCGCGTGACCGGCACCCCGGCGTCGAGCACCCGGCAG
The DNA here is from genome assembly GCF_044741025.1 of Streptomyces sp. NPDC088246. Classification (NCBI taxonomy): domain Bacteria; kingdom Bacillati; phylum Actinomycetota; class Actinomycetes; order Kitasatosporales; family Streptomycetaceae; genus Streptomyces; species Streptomyces sp. NPDC088246. The sequence goes on along the minus strand of NZ_JBIURV010000010.1, from coordinate 188,031 downwards.
CACGTCTCGTACGCAAGGAGCGCACCGAGGCTGATGCCGATCAGCACCAGTCTCCGCCCTCCCCGCAGTGCGCGTATCTCGGCCGCCACGGCATCCGCGTAGGCGGTCATGTCGATGACGGGTTCCTCGTCGACTCGGGTGCCGCGGCCCGGCGGTGTGATCAGCGCGAGTGCGGTGTCCTCGGGCAGCCGGCCCCGCCAGTTCGCGAACGTCGAGCCGTGGGCGCCGGTGGGTGCGAAGCAGACGGCGAGGGTGCCTGCCTCGCTCTCCGGCCGGGTTTCGCCCGGCACGCTCAACCATGGGACGTTCATGCCTGTTCCTCCTGTTGGGTCTCGCGGCACAGTGCGGCGATCGCGGTGACGGTGGGTGCGCCGAGGATGCCTCCGCTCGCAGTTCCTTCTGGCGCGAGGGCGGCGAGATGGTGTTCTTCGCCGCGATGCCGGGGCCGAAGCAGTTCTCGAAGAAGGCGACCAGATCCTCGGCCGTGTCGAACGGGTTATCGATCGATCGACATGCGGATCGATCCCCCTCAGAGTGTGAGCCGGACGCCCAGACCAGCGGCTTCGGCGCGGACGTGGATGCGGTCGGCGACGGCGACGTCGAGGATCGGCACATGAGCGCCTCGGCCACCGCCGCCACGATGTCCACGTCGCGGGCCGCCTCGATGACATCCGCACGGGTCGGAGAGCGGAAGTGGCTGTCTGGGTATTGCTCGAAGTCCATTGCGGGTGAGACTCCTTGGCGTGAGGGTCGGTGGTGGGGAGAGTCCGGGAGCGGTTCAGTCGCCGGCGCCGCGCGGCCCACGCAGCATCACGAAGGGGACGAGCGCGCCGAGCAGCAGCACGCAGGCGAGCGCGACCCAGCCGGCCGTGCCGAGGGCGAGGACGACACCGGTCATCAGCACCGGGCCCGCGACTCGGTTGGCGACGGTGCGGCTGGTGTTGAACAGCACCAGGTAGGCGCTGCGCGCCCGCTCGGGTGCCAGGTCGAAGGAGAGGGTCCACGATGCGCCGACCTGGAGCAGTTCGGCGAACGTCAGCAGGACGACGGCGGAACCGAGCACCAGCAGTGCTTCCCGCTCTCCGAAGCCGGGCGCGGCGGCGAAGGCCAGGGTGCCGCAGCTGAGCAGCAGTGCCGCGGTCGCATACGAGTACCACGCCCGGCGCGTTGTGCTGTAGCAGCGGTTGAGCGGGTACTGAAGGGCGATGCACAACACGGTGTTGACGGCGTACAGGATTCCGACATAGCGCTCCGGTACGTCGGTCCCGGTGACGAGCCACAGCGGGAAGGCAACGTTGAGCACCGGCATCCAGAGCGACACCAGTGCGTTGTACGCGGTGAAGCCCAGCAGCCGCCGGTCCTTGAGCAGATCCGCGACACGGGCGCTCTCGACGGCGGTCGCGGCTTCCTCTCCCTGGGCGGTGGCGTACACCACGGCCACCACCACATAGGCGAGTGCGCCACCGATCAGCAGCGGCCGGAAGGCTCCGGGCGCTCCGGAACCCAGGGCGACTCCGGCGATCAGCCCGCCCAGACTGATGCCGAGGTTGACGACGGTGCGCTGAACGGCCATCACCTTCGCGCGCAGGCTCTCGGGGGCTCGCGCACCGACGTACGACTGCACCAGTGGGGGCGAGGACTGCTCGGTGACGGCGATGACGGCGACCACGAGAAGGAAGCTCCACCAGCCGTCCACCCACAGATAGCCGACGGTGGCCAGGGCGCGCAGCAGCATCACACCGATCAGCACCGGCTTCGGCCCGAATCGTCCGGCCAGCCGGGCGATGGGCACGGCGGCGGCGATGGCGACGGCTCCGCCGATCGTCAAGCCGGTGCCGACGGACGACGTGCTGAGATGAGCGACCTTGACGAAGTAGATGGTCGAGACGGCGAGGAACAGTCCCGTACCGGTCCACTCGATCAGCGTGGCGCCCTGGACCAGCGGCAGGAACTGCCGGTAATCGGGGCCCGTCCGCCGCCGGTCACGGGTGCTGCTCGTGCTCATTGTCAGTGCTCCAGGTGCTTTCGGTCGAAGAAGAGGCCTTCGCGACGCAGTTGTTCCACGGCGGCCGTGATCTCCTTGACGACGCCCTGCTCGGTCGCCCAGTCGTCGCAGTAGAGGGTGTCGCGGTATTCGCCGCCGTCGTCGGCGGCCAGGCAGACCGCGAGCCGGTCGTCCACGCGGCCGTTCTCCAGGTCGGACAGCAGCGCGCATACGGCGCAGCCGCTGGATCCCCCGGGTACAAGTCCCATGTCCTCGGCGGGGATCGGGCAGACGGCGATCGCCTCGATGCCGTCGACGTGCACGGAACGGCCGTAGCCGTGCGGCCCTTTCAGGAAGGCGGACGGCCGGCCGGCTCCGATGCCCTGCAGCAGCCGGCGTCCGGCGCTGCCTGTGACGGCCGGCGAACCGTGTACGTCCACGGCAACCGCGGCGACGTCGGGCCGGTGCCGGCGCAGATGTGCGCTGATGCCGGCGAGGGCGCCACCGGTGGAGACCGGCACGTACACCGCGCCGGGTTCCGGTCCCGCCTGCTCGGTGATCTCGGGTCCCGTGGTGCGGCGATGGATGTCGGGCGAGGCCCGGTTCTCATACTGGTTGGGCCAGCGGTATCCGGGGGTGCGGTCGCACAGCTCGCGGACCCTGCGCAGCCGGCTCAGCAGGTAGCCGCCCTGTCCGTCCGCTTCGCCCACGACGATCGCCCGGGCGCCGCGTTCGGTCAGCACGGTGCGGGTGGCGTGCGGGGTCTTGAGATCGACCACCGCGAGGAAGACGCAGTCGATGGAGGGCAGCAGCCGGGCCAGGGCCGGGCCGAGATTGCCGGAGGTGGATTCCACCACCACCGTGCCTGGGGTGAGCGGTCGTTCGTCGTGCAACGCCTGTAACAGGCCCACGGCGCTGCGGTCCTTCACCGATCCGGTGAGGCCGTTTTCCTCGAGTTTCAGTCCCGGACGCCGCACCCGGCCCCGACGGGGGGCGTCCAGGTGGAGTAAGGGAGTCTTGCGGAGGGCCCGTGCCAGGACGGGTTTGACACACGGCACTGCTTCCCCCTGTGCGATGCGTCGTTGACCTCTCCATGGGTCGACCGGTCTGCCCCGCTGCGCGCACTCAGACCTTAGGCATGCACCCCCCGGTGCCACCACGCCATTGCCCGGCGCGCGTGTCGCTCTTGGCCAGAACAGCGCTTGACGCCTCTTCGCGCCCCTCCACATCCCTGCTGAGGATCCCAGCGCCGACCGGGGGGACGGCTCAATGGTCTGCCGCGCGCAGGGTGTGGTCGGCAATTCGAAATGGCCGGTTCGGTACAACACCTGCCGGTGCTGCCGGACCCGCACGACGAGAACCGTCCCGCCCCTGTGCCGGAACGGTTCCGTCGCTGTGCGGTCGGAGCCCCACGTGGTGGCCCGGGCTGCCGGACAGAAGCCGGCCGGGCCACCGACATGGTCAGTGAACTTTCGCGCCCTGCAACCGGATCCGGCGCAGGACAGCGGGTCGTCAGCAGATCCGCGGCAGTTGCTCCCCGACCGGCAGGTCGACCACCCGTGTACCGCCGAGCCCGGTGCGGGCCACCACCATGCCCGGGTGGGCGTCCACCACCTCACCGATCACCGCCGCGTCCCGGCCCAGCGGGTGTGCGCGCATCGCGTCCAGGACCGCATCGGCGTGTTCACGCGGTACGAACGCCACCAGCTTCCCCTCGTTGGCGACGTACATCGCATCGAGGCCCAGGATGGCGCAGGCATTGGCCACCGGCGGAGGGACAGGGACGTTTCGCTCCTGGATCACGACGCCGGTGCCCGACGCCGCTGCGATCTCGTTGAGGGATGCGGCGAGCCCCCCACGGGTGGGGTCGCGCAGTACGTGCAGGTCAGGGGTGACCGCGAGCATGGCCTCCACGAGTCCTCCCAGGGCGGCGCAGTCGCTCTCGATCTCGACGCCGAACTCCAGGCCCTCACGCACGCTCATGATCGCCACGCCGTGGACACCGATCGCCCCGCTGACGATTACGACGTCACCCGGGACGACACGTTGCGGGCTCAGGTCGACGCCGGCCGGGATGAGGCCGATGCCGGCGGTGTTGATGAAGATGCCGTCTCCGTGGCCGGCTTCGACCACCTTGGTGTCCCCCGTCGCCACCTCGACGCCCGCGCTGCGCGCGGCGGCGCCGAAGGCGTCGGCCACGCGCGCGACGACGGATAGCTCGACGCCCTCCTCCAGGATGAATCCGCAGGACAGATAGGCAGCACGCGCACCGCTCATGGCCAGGTCGTTGACGGTGCCGTTGACCGCGAGGTCGCCGATACTGCCACCGGGGAAGAACAGCGGACGCACCACGAAGGAGTCGGTGGAGAAGGCCAGACGTGCGCCGCCCAGCGACACCGATGCCGAATCGCTCATCTGCGCGAGCACCTCACCTCCGAAGGCGGGGGCGAAGATGTGCTGGACCAGCTCGGCGGAGAGCGCGCCGCCACCGCCGTGGCCCATCACGATGCGCGGGTGATCCCGCAGCGGGGCCGGGCACGTCCATGCCGTGGGATCGAGCGGCGGGGCAACGGAGGGAGGCGTTGCCGAAGCGGTTACGTCACCGCGCGTGGGGGTCTCGACGGTCTCAGCCAACGGAGCTCGCCTCCAGAGGTGCGGTCTTCTTCATGTCCAGCCGCCGGTAGAGGTAGTACGCGGCGCAGGCGCCCTCGCTGGAGACCATGGTCGCTCCGAGTGGGGTGCGGGGAGTGCAGATGGTGTCGAATGCCTCGCACTCATGCGGCTTGAGCAGGCCCTGCAGGACCTCTCCGCTGCGGCACTGAGCGGGTTCACGGGTATCGATACCGGTCACCGAGAAGCGGTATTCGGCGTCGTAGTCCCGATAACGCGGGGAGAGCCGCCAGCCGCTGGCGGGGATGACTCCGATGCCGCGCCAGGCCCGGTCGGTCACCTCGAAGACGTCCTCCAGCATGGCCAGAGCGGCGGGGTTTCCCTCTGGGCGCACGGCGCGCGGGTAGGCGTTGTCCACCGTGTGTTCACCGCGTTCCAGCTGGGCCACGGTACGGCGCACGCCTTCCAGGATGTCCAGCGGTTCGAATCCTGTCACCACGATCGGGACGCCGAACCGTTCGGCCAGCTGGGGGTACTCACCCACGCCCATGACGCTGCACACATGTCCTGCGGCGAGGAATGCCTGCACCCGGCAGCTCGGCGACTGCATGATCGCCTCGATCGCCGGTGGCACCCGGACATGGGACACCAGCAGACTGAAGTTGCGGATGCCGAGCCTGCGTGCCTGATAGACCGTCATCGCGTTGGGAGGCGCGGTGGTTTCGAAACCGATTCCGAAGAACACGACCTCCCGATCCGGGTTCTGCTGGGCAATCTTCAGCGCGTCGAGCGGGGAGTAGACGACCCTTACGTCGCCGCCCTCGCTGCGGACCCGGAACAGGTCCCGGCCGGTGCCGGGGACGCGGAGCATGTCGCCGAAGGAACAGAAGATCACCTCCGGGCGGGAGGCGATCTCCAGCGCCTTGTCGATGACTTCCAGCGGGGTGACGCACACCGGACAGCCCGGTCCGTGGATCAGTTCGACCTGGTCCGGCAGCAGTTGATCGATGCCGTGCCGGATGATGGTGTGGGTCTGCCCGCCGCAGACCTCCATCAGCGCCCACGGCCTGGTCACGGTGGAGCGGATCTCGTCGAGCAGCCGCCGGGCCAGTGCGGGGTCCTGGAATTCGTCGATGTACTTCACTGCTGCGCCTCCTGGGCCGCTTCACCGGCGCCGGGCAGTGGCAATCCGCCGGCCTCTGCCGCCATTTCCCACGGGTCGCCGAACTCTTCCTGAAGCAAGCCGAGTTGGGCGAACAGCTCCAGCGTCTGCCGGGCCGACTCCTCATCCAGTTTCTGCAGGGCGAACCCCACGTGGACGATGGCGTACTCGCCGACCTGAAGGTCCGGCAGATACTCCAGACATGCTTCCTTGACCACTCCGCCGAAATCGACGGTGGCCATGCGTGTGCCGTCCCGTTCCTCGATTTCCAGTACTCTGCCGGGCACCGCCAGGCACATGGCTTCTCCTTGCTGTCGTTGATCCGCCTGCCCGGTCCTGCCGGGACACGCCGTCAGTGGATGCCCGCACTCCCCTGCGCCGCTCCGATGCGGCCATCCGTTGTTCGGACGGTGCGGGTTCGGGCAGCAACCATCACCTGTCCCAGTGCCAGCCCTCCGTCGTTCGGGGGGACCTGGTGGTGTCGCAGGACGGTGAAGTCGTGGCCGCGAAGCGTCCGGGCGCAAGCCGAGGAGAGCCGGGTGTTGGCGAACACTCCGCCGGTCAGGGCAACGGTGTCCAGGCCGTACCGCTCACGAGCCAGGAAGCAGGTGCTGCGTACGAGGGCGGCGACCGACTCGTGGAAGCGTGCTGCGATGACGCCCGGCGCAGTACCCGCGCGCACGTCCTCCACCACCGCCGCCAGTACGGGCGCGGGGTCGGCGATCAGCGCGCTCCCGCTGTCCGGTGCGGGAGAGCGCAGCGCAAAGCCGTATCCCGCGCAGTCGTCCTCGGCCGCCCGGAGCGCGGCGGTTTCGAGTCCGACGGCGGCCTGGGCCTCGTATCCGGCGCGGTGGCAGATGCCGCTGAGCGAGGAGACTGCGTCGAACAGACGGCCCATGCTGGAGGTGGGGACACAGTTGAGATCCTGCTCCAACTGCCGCTTCAGTACGTCCAGTTCGTCGTGCGGGCAGGCCGCGGTGCACGGCAGGTCCTGCGTCCAGCCGATTCCTGCCGCGTGCAGATGTGCCAGGGCCATGCGGTAGGGGCGCCGTACGGCGGCGTCGCCGCCCGGCAGAGGGACATACGCGAGATGCCCGAACCGGTGGTATCCGTCGTAGTCCGCCAGCAGGATCTCCCCGCCCCACACGGCCCCGTCGTCGCCGTAGCCGGTGCCGTCGAACGCGACGCCGATCACCCGCCGGCTGCCGTCCAGCCCGTGTTCGGCCATTGCGGAGGCGATGTGTGCGTGATGGTGCTGTACGCGTACGACCTGCCGTTCACCGGCCAGACGGCGGGTCAGCTGTGCCGAGCGGTATCCGGGATGCCTGTCGACGGCCAGGACTGCGGGTCGGACGCCGGTGATGGTGTCCAAGTGCTGGCCGGCGTCCTCGAAGGCATGTTGTGTGGCCAGGTCGTCCATGTCTCCGATGTGGGCGGACAGCCAGGCTCTGCGCCCCTCCGCCAGGCACAGGGTGTTCTTGAGGTCGCCGCCCGCAGCAAGGATCGCCGGTACCGGGAGAGGCAGTTCGACGGGCCGGGGGACGTAGCCGCGTGAGCGGCGTACGGTCAGCAGTTCCCCGTCGCAGACTCGTACGACGGAGTCGTCGCACGGTACCTGGATCGGGCGGTCATGGGTCAGCCAGGCGTCGGCCAGACGGGCGAGCCGGTCCAGCGCTTCGGCGTCGTCGGTGACGATCGGCTCCCCGGCCACGTTGCCGCTGGTCATGACGAGAAGGCGCGGCCCGGCCGGGTCGCCGGGCAGGCCGAGCAGCAGGTGGTGCAGGGGGGTGTAGGCAAGCATGACGCCGAGATCGGGGCTGCCCGGGGCTACGTTGTCCGACGGTGTCGGGGCGCCCGGCCCGGGGACCGCTCGGCTGCGACGCCTCAGCAGGACGACCGGCCGGACGACACCGGTGAGGAGAGCCCGCTCCTCTGCGCCGACATGGACAAGGTGTTCGATGTCGCCGGTGTCGCGTGCCATCAGGGCGAACGGCTTGTCTCCACGGGCCTTGCGGCGGCGGAGTGCGGCAACGGCCCGGGCGTTGGTCGCGTCGCACGCGAGGTGGTACCCGCCGAGCCCCTTGACGGCGAGGATCGCGCCGCCGGCCAGGAGTCTGCGGGCCTCCGCGACCGGGTCCGTTACGGTGATGCGTCGCGGGGCCTTGTCCGGGCCCGGGTGCGCCGCCAGCAGATCGAGGCGCGGCCCGCATCGGTGGCAGGCGACCGGCTGGGCATGGAAACGGCGGTCCGTGGGGTCTGCGTACTCGCGGGCGCAGTCGGGGCACATGGGGAAGCGGGCCATCGTGGTGTGTGCGCGGTCGTACGGCAGGTCCGTGACGATGGTGAACCGCGGCCCGCAGTTGGTGCAGGTGATGAAGGGGTGCCGGTGGCGCCGGTCCGCGGGGTCGGCCAGTTCGGCGAGGCAGTCGGCGCAGGTGGCCACGTCCGGGGGAACCAGCGTGCGGGAAGGTCCGCCGGTCCGGGAGGCGACGATGGTGAATCCGGCACCGCCCTCGGCGGGGACCTCCCTGTGTTCGACGGAATCGAGGACGGCCATGGGCGGTGCGTTCGCGACGATCCCTTCGCAGAACAGGGCCACGGCAGCAGGTGAGCCCTCGACTTCCGCGACGACGCCCTCGGGAGTATTGGTGACGTGTCCCGCCAGGCCCATCGCGAGGGCACGCGTGTACACGTAGGGCCGGAACCCGACGCCTTGGACGACGCCCCGGACGGTGACCCGGCGACGCTGCGCCGGCTCACCCATGGCCGGGCCGGACCCTTGGGTCGTCACGCGCGGGTCTGCGCCATGGCGCCGGACGCATCCGTCGCGGCGCCGGGCTCGCCCCGACCGGCATGCGTGTGGGGGCGGCCGTGGGAAGCCTCGCCTTGCTCTGTGTGTGTATGGGTGTGCGTGAAGTGGTGCTGCTGGGCCATGACAGGCCGGTGGACCGGGGTTCCGTTCGCGGCGTCCAGCGCTCGTTCGAGGAGCGCCCCTACACCGTCACCGCTCCGGACAGAGGTGAGAAGTACCTCCACACCGGGGTTGACCTGCTCGACGTGGGCGCGGAACGCGTCCTCGTCGAAGCCCACAGCCTCGGCGATGTCCGTCTTGGTGACGAGCACCAGGTGCGCCAGCCCGAAGGCGGTGGGGTATTTCAGCGGCTTGTCCTCGCCCTCGGTGACCGAGGCGAGGACGACCCTCAGGGTTTCGCCGAGATCGTACGACGCCGGGCAGACCAGGTTGCCGACGTTCTCCACGAAGAGGAGTCGGGTGTCCTCGGGCAACCACCCGTCGAGGTGTCCGCCCAGCATCCGGGCCTCCAGGTGACAGAGGCCATCGGTGAGCACCTGCTTGACCGGGGCTCCGGAGCGGGCCAGGCGCCTGGCGTCGTTCTCGGTGGCCAGGTCGGCGGTCAGCGCCGCGACGGGGACGCCCGTCTCACGGGCCAGAACCAGTTCGCGTTCGAGCAGTGCCGTCTTCCCGCTGCCCGGGCTGGAGAGCAGATTGACGACCGCGGTCCCGCGGGCGGCAAGTTCGGTGCGCAGGCGGTGCGCTGTCGTGTCGTTCTTCGCGAGTACCGCCTGCTGCAGATCGACCACACGGCACATGGTTCAGCGCTCCTCGGAAATCGGTTCACGGGTAGGTCTCTGCGCAGATCCTTCGTCCCAGTGGACGTCGGCGATCTGCAGTTCGCGGCCCGAGAGCAGCTCAGCGGTGGCCTCGCCGCACACGGGGCAGCACAGCTGCGGAGGCATTCCGACCGGCCATTCGTCCGCACAGGGCGCGCAGCGTGCTGTCGCCCGTACGGAGTCGACCAACAGCTCCGCACCTTCCAGAACGGTCCCGGCGCAGGCCAGTTCGAAACAGAAGGACAGTGCGTCGGGGACCACTCCGGCCAGCTCGCCGACCTGGAGCCGGACGGATGTGACGGCGACGGCGCCGCCGGCCAGGGCTGCTTCTTCCACCTGGCCGACGACGGCCATGGCGATGGACATCTCGTGCATGGGTCTCCGTCCTGCCCGCGTCATTACACCGGGGGGTTTCGGCCGCAGCCGGGCTGGCTCGCCGACGCCGGACGGTACGTACGTCATTCGGTGCAGCCCGGGACGTGACGGATCGGGGTGCCGTCACATGCACCGCATGCGCACGTAGCGCCTGATGTCGGGCAGTACCTGGGCCACGAGTGCGGCAACGGCGGCGGCGAGCGCGCCACCGATGATGATCTTCTTCATGACAGTGTTCGTCTCCTCAGTTGTTGGCCTGGCCTACCGCCGACTGTGCGGTGGGCGCGGTCCGTTCGTCGTCCCGCACAAGGCGCAGGACCATGTTCATGGCCTCCGGTACCGCAGCGGCCACGGGACCGCTGAGGCCGATGCCCTCTTCGACGCAGGCGGGTTCGCACCCGACGACCAGCGTGCGTCTCGGGGGGATGCAGCCCGTCCCGGCACACAGGGTCTCCAGCAGGGCCAGGACCGCGTCGGGGGACATGCGGTGGCCGTCGAGCAGAGCTTCCTGCGGCTCGATACGGCCGGGCCGGTCGGCCTCGATCAGATACAGCGTTCCGGGAGCGCCGCCGCGTTCGGTGGCATCGATCAGGACCAGCGTGTCGTATCCGTCGAGGAGCTGGTATGCGAGGTGGACTCCGCGCACCCCGATGTCCACCGCTTCGACGTGGCCGGGCAGGGGTACTGACGCCAGTCGTCGTACGGTCTCGACACCGAAACCGTCGTCGCCGAGGAAGATGTTGCCGACACCCGCCACCAGAGTCGTCGCTCTCTGCTCCGAGCGCGCTGTCATGCGTCCTCCAGTGGTGCGACCTCGTCGGGCTGGAAGTACAGGAACCGGCCCTGCTCGCGCCGGATGTCCGCACCCGGATCGCCCTCCACGGTGACCGCGAGGTGCACCCCCCCGTCCACGTCGTGGAGTACTGCTTCGACCAGTGCGCTGCGACCTTGCAGAAAGAGGTCCTGGGCGTCGGTGCGGCGCAGGCCCGGCCGCAGGAGTACGCGGCTGCCCGCGCCCACCGACCGGCCGTCCACCAGGATCCGGTCGCGTGCCGGGTCGGCGCCGGCGTCGGCGGCCGGGTCCCACCACGGCTGGTCCGGCCGGATCAGGTCGTACTCGTCGGACCCTTCCGGCATGTGCGGAGATCCGTCGGACGGAACAGCCGCGGGCGCACCCGGCTCGGTGACTTCCCGCAGGGCCCGCACCGCGCCGTGCAGCCGCTCCAGGACCTCGGGGGGCATCGAGTCGGCCAGGTCGATCACGGCGGCCGCCCGGTCGTCCGTCCCCCGGGCCTCGCGCTTCTCCTGGTCCGTCAGGGCGGCCGTGCGCAGCGCGAGGATCTCGTCGATCTCCGTGGAGTCGTACAGCGCTCCGGGGCTCTCCGGGGCGATGGCCGGGTGGTCCTCAAGGATGATCGGGGACGAGAGCATCAGGTCCGCGCGGCCGGGCTCTCCGGCCAGTACGGGCCAGGTGTGCAGATTCCGGCAGCCGGCGACTGCTCCCTTGGCCCACTCGGGAGGGTCCGTCATCGACAGGAACGAGCCTGCGCTCAGGCCCAGGAGAAGATGGGCGGCCACCAGTGACCTGGGCAGAGCGGCGTCGCGGTCTACGTCGCCGGCGTCCGGCGTCCATGCGCTGGTGTTCTCCACGACGGCGGTGAGCCGCATCGCCCGGTACGGGCCGTCGAGTTCGGCAGCGGACAACCGCACCGCTCCGCTGATCTCCTCGCAACGGCGCACCAGGCGGCCCACGATCCGGCCGTCCTCGTCACGGACGGTTTCGGTCTCCTCGCGTGCCGGGCGTGTGAAGGGGACGACGACTCCGTCGCCGGTGAGCTCGGCCACGGTGGCGAGCACTTCGACCCGTTCCTCCGCACCCTCGTCCCACGGAACCAGGACCCGGTCGGTGAGGTGGAGTTCGGGGACGGTCTCGAAGGTGCCGTCGTCGCGGAGCTGCTGCACGGTGCGCCGTCGGGCGTGCAGGAACCGCGCCTCGGCTGCCAGAGTCGCGTCGGTCCTCGGTTCCATCAGGCACTCGGTGTGCTGGAAGTCGTGCTCTTCGGCGGCCGCCGCCCAGGCAGGTGGTACGAGCACCCCGAACTGCCAGCGGAGCCGGTTCTTGGCCGCCGACGCGCGGTACGGGTACAGGACGTAGCCCTCGAAGAGGACGGCGTCGGCCACACCCCGGGCAGTGGCGAAACGGGATTCCAGCGCGGAGGTGAGCGCGGATGTGGTCATTGCGCCGTCCTCTCGGCGAGCCCGGCGAGCCCTGCGTCGGCGCATGCCCGGTCCGTTGGCGGGAGGGCTGTGGTCCCGGCCGTGTCGAGAAGCGCCCGGACGGTCGCCTCCCAGGAGGGCAGTGCGTGCCGGGAGCGGAATGCGATCAGGTCGCTCATGGTGTCGCGGGGAAGCCGGATCCAGCCGCACCCGGGGAAGTGCTGGTCGACCATCTCCTGCCACACCGCCACCGGCATCCGGAAGGGCGCCTCCAGGTCCCAGGGCACCGGCTCGACCCGGAAGCCTCCGGAACCGGTGAAAGCGGTGCCGGAGAAGAGCATGAGGAGCGGCACCTCACCATCCGTCAGCGCGTTCAAGTACCGTGTTGCGGCGATCTCCAGGTCATAGGTGCAGGGCACGACGACGTCCGTCTCGGTCGCCCCGGTGAACGCGGGCACCATGACCGGGACCTGGGCGAACTGCACGGGCTGGAGTGTGCTGCCCCAGCGTGAGCGCTCTCCGAACAGGTCCGTCAGGCCCTCGGCCTCAGTCGTTTCGTAGCCGCGCCGGGCCGGCTCGATGCGGATCTGGCAACGCAGCGCGAGTGCGTGCACCCGTGCCTCTTCGGACGCGGTGATGCGCAGCCGGAAGACGAGGGTGGGGCCGGCGGCGTACGCGTCGGCGCGTACACCGGTGCAGGTGAAGGTGAACTCCGTCACGGTCGTCGCTCCCCCACCGTTGCCTCGGTCCGGCGTTCGACGTGTTCGAAGAAGGCCCGCAGATCGGCACGGGCCTCGGCTCCGCCGTCGAAGCCCTGCCACAGCAGACGCATGCGTCCCACCAGCTCGTAGCAGATGTCGATCGGTACCAGATAGCACTCGGCCCGGCCCTCGGTGCGGCGCAACAGCAGTGCTTCCACGTCGGGTTCGAGCAGCTGGGAGAGACGGCTGCCGCCGAGGACCGTCTGCCAGGTCGACGGATCGAGTTCGCTCTCCGTGGCTCCGGCGGGGCTCGGGTAGAGCGCCACAAGCCGGCCCAGCGCGGCGTTGCGGAAGAAGAAGGCGACGCTGACCGGGATCTGCAGGAGTTCCCACGCGTTGTCGTCGAGTCGGTGGTCGTGGTCGGCCAGATAGCGGTCCGGGACGCTCAGGAACCGGCCGTGTGCGACGCCGGGCCGCTCGAAGAGCAGGGCGCACGGGGTGCAGGCGCACGCCAGGGAACGCTGCTCGGTGTCCACCAAATGCCGGTGGTTCTCCTCGGCCACCGGCACTCCGCACAGTTCGCAACGCTCCTGCCGGGGTTCACGCGGTGCCGCGAACCGCCGCAGCGTGTGTACGCCCGAGGCGGGCGCGGGCCGCCCGGCCCACGTCATGGGCGCGCTCATGACGTTCTGGCCGGGGCCGGCCGGGCGGTTGCCACGCCTGGCGGCGGGCGGGTTCCGATCTGAAGGAGTGCCGGCTCCTGAGTGGCGGAGGCGGGCTCCATCTCGACCGTGGTCACCTCCGGTGCGAAGCAGGCCAGGGCGTTCTCGACGGACTGCTGCGCCGACGACGCGCCGCTGCAGCCGCATCCGCCCGTGGCGGCGGTCCGCAGGCGCAGAGTGCCTGTGCTCTCGTCGAAGGTCACCACCTCGACGGGATCGCGGACGGCCGCGAGGGCCCGCCCGATGCGCGTGCCGGTGTCCTCGGGGTGCAGGTCATGCAGGACCAGCAGGCTCGACACGAGGTCGTCGCCCAGGAGTTCGTCCAGCGAGTCACCGGTTTCGCGGCCCGGTGCGGCCCGGAACCCGTCGAGGATCCGGGCCAGCCCGGCGCCGTAGAAGTCCATCAGGACCCGCACCAGTTCCTCGGCCGCCGCGGAGGCCTTCCGGTCACCGGCCGCCGTCAGTTGCCCGAGCACCTCTTCGATGCGACGTCCGGCCTGCTCCGCGTCGAGCGCCTCCGCTGCCGCGGTATGTGTTGTCGCGCTCATCCGCCCAGTCCGCTCAGCCCGGTGGGCACATGCATCTTCTGCACCGTCTTGCCCCCACCCACGTACATGTGGACGCCGCACGGGAGACAGGGGTCGAAGCTGCGCACGGTGCGCATGATGTCGATGCCCTTGAAGTTCTCGGGCGGGTTCTCCTCGAAGATCGGCGTGTTCTGCACGGCGTCCTCGTAGGGACCGGGAGTTCCGTAGCTGTCCCTGGTGCTGGCGTTCCACGGCGTCGGAGGATACGGGTGATAGTTGGCGATCTTGCCGTCCCTGATCACCATGTGGTGCGACAGCACGCCGCGTACGGCCTCGGTGAATCCGACGCCGATGCTCTCGTCCGGGACGTCGAACTTCTCCCAGGTCTGCGTACGTCCGGCGCGAACCTCCTCAAGCCCCTTCTCGGCACAGTGCAGCGCGATCGCGGCGGCGTAGGCCTGGAAGTAGGTGCGGGCGCGGTTGCGTTCCAGCGCGTTGCTCCACTTCGGGATCTTCCACTCGAAGGTGGTCTCGGGCTTGGTCATCGTGCGCGGCAGGTTGATGACGACGCTGTGGCCGGTGGCCTTGACGTAGCCGACGTCGACGAGCCCGGAGAGCGCGGTGGACCACAGCCGGGCGATGGGGCCGCCGCCGGTGTCGAGGGCCAGATGGTCCTTGCCGTCGAACCAGCGCGGCGACATCACCCAGCTGTACTTGTCGTCGAAGTTCCGCTTCTGCGGCGCCGGGATCGTGTGCTGGTTCCATGGGTGGCGGGGGTCGACCGGGTTGCCGAGCGGGTCATGGGTGACGAACTGCTCCTTGCCCTCCCAGTCGTCGTAGTACGAACTGCCGAGCAGGATCCGGATGCCGAGGTTGATCTCGGTCAGGTCATTGGTGACCAGCTTGCCGTCCACGATCACACCGGGGGTGACGAACATTCTCCGTCCCCAGTCGCTCATGTTGGCGTACGTGAAGTCGCAGTGCTCAGGGTCGTTGAGCGCTCCCCAGCAGCCGAGCAGCACCCGTCGGCGGCCGACCTCTTCGTACCCGGGCAGGGCCTCGTAGAAGAAGTCGAACAGGTCGTCGTGCAGGGGCACGACCCGCTTCATGAACTCCACATAGCGCATGAGGCGGCTGAGGTAGTCCGTGAAGAGCTGGACGGAGGCGATGGTGCCCACGCCGCCCGGGTAGAGCGTGGAGGGGTGCACATGGCGCCCCTCCATCAGGCAGAACATCTCCCGGGTGTAGCGGCTCACCTGGAGGGCCTCGCGGTAGAACTCGCCCTCGATGGGGTTGAGCGACCGCATGATGTCGGCGATCGTACGGTAGCCGTGCTCCCCGGCGTGCGGCGCTTCGGTGCGCTCGGCCAGTTCCAGGACACCGGGATTGGTCTCGCGGACCATCTTTTCGCAGTAGTCGACCCCGACCAGGTTCTCCTGGAAGATGTTGTGGTCGAACATGTACTCCGCGGACTCGCCGAGGTTGATGATCCACTCACCGAGGTGCGGCGGCTTCACTCCGTACGCCATGTTCTGCGTGTACACGGAACACGTGGCGTGGTTGTCGCCACAGATCCCGCAGATGCGGCTGGTGATGAAGTGCGCGTCCCGGGGGTCCTTGCCCCGCATGAAGACGCTGTAGCCGCGGAAGACCGACGAGGTGCTGTAGCACTCCGCGACCCGCTTCTGCTTGAAGTCGATCTTCGTGTGGATACCGAGACTGCCCACGATCCGGGTAATCGGATCCCAGGCCATCTCCACCAGGCCGCTGCCGTCGCCGGCCGCCTTCGTTTTCGGTGCCATCGTGTGTGCCGTAGCCCTTCTGAGAAGCGTGAGGTGGGGTCGTCACCGGAAGGTGTGGGGTGCGATCGGAGTCCTCGGCGTGTTCACCACGGGGGCCGGTAGCCGGTGGTCAGCCGACCCCTCTTGTGCCGCCACTTCGGCTCCGTGTCCACGGTCTTCGCCGTGATCGCGCGAAGCCTGCGGACGACCGCCCCGTACGCGCCGCTGGCGGTGGCGGAGACCTTGGCGCCCGGCGGTTCGTCCATGAACGGCATGAACTTGTCGGGGAAGCCCGGCATGGTGCAGGCGATACAGATGCCGCCGACGTTCGGGCAGCCTCCGATGCCGTTCATCCAGCCGCGTTTGGGTACGTTGCACTTGACGACCGGGCCCCAGCAGCCGAGCTTGACCAGGCACTTGGGCGAATCGTAGGTCTGGGCGAACTCGCCCTGCTCGTAGTAGCCGGCCCGGTCGCAGCCCTCGTGCACGGTGGCACCGAACAGCCAGGCCGGACGGAGCTTGTCGTCCAGCGGGATCATCGGAGCGGATCCCGCCGCCTGGTACAGCAGGTACGTCAGGGTTTCCGAGAAGTTGTCCGGCTGGATCGGGCAGCCCGGCACGCACACGATCGGGATACCGGCCTTCGACTTCCAGTCCCAGCCGAGATAGTCGGGCAGGCCCATGGCCCCGGTCGGGTTACCGGCCATGGCGTGAATGCCGCCGTACGTGGCGCAGGTGCCGATGGCGACGACCGCAAGGGCTTTGGGTGCCAGCCGGTCGATCCATTCGCTGGTGGTCATCGGCTGGCCGGTCTCCGGATTGTCACCGAAACCGCACCAGTACCCCTCCGGCTTGATCGTCTCGTTCGGGATGGAACCCTCGACGACCAGGACGAAGGGATCGATCTCGCCGCGCTCGCCCTTGAAGAACCATTCGATGAACGTGTCCGCACCGCCCACGGGGCCGCATTCGAAGTCGATCAGCGGCCAGTGGACCTCGATCTTGGGCAGACCGGGCAGCGCTCCGACGACGATCTCTTCGATGCTCGGCTGCATCGCGGCGGTGAGGGCCACCGAGTCGCCGTCACAGCTCAGCCCCGCGTTGATCCAGAGGATGTGGATCGGGGACTCTTCTCCGGTGGCCGCAGCAGGTGCGTCCACGGTGTTCGACGTTGCTGCATCCATGAGGATGCCTCCCTGGAAAGAGACATACGAAGGCCGACATATCGACCTTCACTGTTCTTGGTACCAAGTGCCCGGTGCGAGTACGCCATGGTGTGCCGCCAGTCCGGTGACGTCGGGCTCCCGGGCGGGCCGGTCCCCCGCAGATCTGCCGGTCGAGGCCGGGGCGAGGTGCGACGGCCGGCCCGACGGGGGATCCTTGAGCACGAACGCACGCCGTAGTGCGTGGTAGGGCGACCGGGGGTCGAAGAAGGTCCGCCGCATCACGGCCAGTTCCTCCTCCCGGTAGTGGGCCAGGGGTCTGTTGGCCTCGTCCCGGTCCCGTTCGGCCTTCTTCGCCGCGATCCGCGACGGTGCCGCGGGCGACGCGGCAAGACGGGCCGCCAGCCGGACGACCTCGCCCGCGAACGACTGCGCATCGCAGTCGACCGTCCGGTCGGCCAGGCCGAGCCGCACAGCGGCCTCGGCGCTCACCGGTAGCGCCTTGCCGGTGAGGCGCTCCGACGCGGCGGTCCCCACCCTGCGCGGCAGCGTGTACGTCCAGTACTCGGAGCCGTACAGTCCCATCAGGCGGTAGTGCGGGTTCAGCACCGCCCCCGTCCTGCACCAGACCTCGTCCGCAGCCAGGGCGAGCATCACCCCGCCTGCGGCCGCGTTACCGCCCACGGCGGAGACCACCAGCCGGTCGGTGGTGGTCAGCACGGACTCCACGAGGTCGTCCATGGCGTTGATGTTGGCCCAGGACTCCTCGCCGGGGTCGGCGGCGGCCTCGATGACATTGAGGTGGATACCGTTGGAGAAGAAGTCCCGGCCGCCTCCCAGCACCAGCACCGAGGTGGGCCGTCGACAGGCCAGCCGGTAGGCGTCGTGCAGGCGTCGGCACTGCGCCGTGCTCATCGCACCGCCGGGGAAGGAGAACGAGAGGAAACCGGCCTGCCCCACCTCCCGGTAGCCGATGTCGCTCCAGCTGTGTCGGCGCCCTTCCTCGTGCAGCGGGACAGGGTGCTCCGGCAGTGCGGGCAGACGCCCGGCGAGCGCCGTCACAGCGGGCAGTTTGAACGTGGCGGGCCCTCCCGGCCTGCGGCGGGGCCGAAGCTCGGGGATCCAGACCGCGCCGTCGGTCGTCGCCCGGCAGACCGCCCCTGCCCGTACGGCCACCAGCTCGCCCGGTCCGCCGCGCAGTTCGTGCTCCGGGTACCCCCCGTGCAGAAACCATTCGCCCCCTAGCAGTTCGTCGCGCACGCCGGGGTACGAGTCGGCAGCCCGCAGCTTGCGCAGGACCGCTTGTGTGGAGTCCGACTCCCAGTCGATGCGACGGTGCTCCTGGCGCAGGTACGGCCGCGTCCGGATGCGCGACTCCTCATCCCCGCCGGTCTGCGGTCGAGGAACGTACATACCGGACGAGAAGCGCTCGACGGCCAGGTGCACGGCCTGCAACGCGGCGTCGGAGACTTCGTTGCGGTACAGGTCGCTCTTGCCCACCGGGTGCACCGGGAAGGTGGCCGATGCCCAGATGTCCCCGGCATCCATCTCCTCGTCGGCCTGCAGAACCGTCACGCCCCATGTGTCCGCACCCTCGTGGATGGCCCAGTCGAGGGAGGAGGGCCCGCGGTCGCCCGGGGGGCCGGGGTGGACGACGAGGCAGGTGTGCGCCGCCCAGACATCCCGAGGGATGGCGGTCTTCAGCAACGGGGCCAGAATGAGGTCGGGCGCGAACTCCCGCACAGCCCGCCGCAGCGACTCGTCGCGTACGGACGGCTCCGGAGCTGCGAGTTCCACCGCCACGGTGTGGCCCCGGTCCCTCAGTTCGGCATGAACACGCTGAGTAAGGCTGTTGAACGCGCTCGCCACGAGCAGGATGTGCACAACGATCTCCCAACGCCGGGCCGATCCGGCTGGTTGCGATGGTGGGGTACTGCGGACGGGGCTCCAGCGGCAACCGGCCGCGAAGTCACCCGAAAGCGAACACATCGGCGACCACTCAGTGGAACCCGTGCAGCGAGCCCCGCGCCCAGCGGATCGGAATGAACCGAGCAGCGACATGACGCAGAGCCGGGCGTTCGATACGAGCCCGACTACGCACCCCACTGGTGCCGGTCGGGGCCGGTCGACGTGATCCGCCCCGACGGCCTGTTATCTTTACGTGACTTCGCGCCGCAACTCTCGGTCACGCTTTGGCCTTTGCTGTGGTGGAGTCGGCGTGGGGGAAGCGCGCGGCCGCCGTCTGGGCGTTTCGGTCCGATCAGCAGCCGTACGGCCTGAACTGAACCTGGGGATGCACATGCCATACACCGGCCGAGACGAATGACTCCGCCGCCCGCCTGACGCGGGCAGACGTCCGCAGGGCCCCGGGAACCGACCGAAACGGAGTGCGGCGGCGGACGAGCAATGACCACTACACGTGTACGGGCACGGTCGTAGTCTGCGGCCGGCCCGGCCTGTCATGGCTGGACGGAATGACACAGCACAACTTATTCAGCAGAACGGCGCACGCCGCTCGGGCCGCACTGCACCCCGGGACGGGACGCCGGAAACAGGCGAAGCGACCGCGCCTGCACCTGCCGCGCAAACCGGACTATCCACGCACGGGCCGGCACGGCTGGCGAAGATGGGTGCCCTCGTGGCGGCTGGTCGCGGGTTCGTTCCTGATGTTCATCGCAACTCTCACGACCGTGGTGGGCATCGCCTACGCGCGCACGGACATCCCCAAGGACCTCAACGCGTTCGCCACCCAGCAGGACACCGTCTACTACTGGGCCGACGGGACCCCCATGGCCCGCACGGGCTGGGTGAGCCGCCAGGAGATGCCTCTGTCGAAGATTCCCGACGATGTCCGGTGGGCCGTACTGGCGGCCGAGAACGCCGACTTCTACTCGGACCACGGCATATCGACGCAGGGAATCACCCGCGCGCTGTGGCGCACGGTCGGCGAGGGAGACACCCAGGGCGGCTCGACCATCACCCAGCAGTACGTCAAGAACGTCTACCTCTCGCAGGACCAGTCCTTCTCCCGCAAGTTCACCGAGATGCTGCTCGCGGTCAAACTCGACCGTCGTGTGAGCAAGGACAAGATCCTTGAGGACTATCTCAACACCAGCTGGTTCGGCCGGGGCACCTACGGTCTCCAGCGCGCGGCCCAGGCCTACTACGGCAAGGAGGTCACCCAACTCAACGCCAGCGAGGGCGCGTTCCTCGCCTCGCTGCTCAAGGGGGCCTCGCTCTACGATCCCGCCATCAACCCCCGCAACCACGACCGTGCCGTCAAACGTTGGAAGTGGACGCTGGACCGCATGGTGGAGATCGGCAAGCTGAGCCCGGCCGAGCGTGCCCGGTACACCACCTTTCCCGAGCCCAAGCCCCCTCACAGGCCGAACAGCACCGCGGGGCAGGACGGTTACCTCGTCCAGCTCGCCGAGTCGTACGCCAAGCGTGCCGGACACATCTCCGACGCACGCTTCGACCTCGGCGGCTACCAGATCTACACGACGTTCGAGAAGCCGCGGATGACCGCCCTCACCCGGGCCGTGAAGGAAGCGCGCGACACGCTCGATCCCAAGCAGCGCAAGGCCGACCGCCATGTCCGGTTCGGGGCCTCGTCCGTCGCCCCGGACGGCCGGATCCTCGCCGTGTACGGCGGACCGGACTTCGAGCGGCAGGCCTTCAACGAATCCAACGCGAGCACCGTCCCGGCCGGTTCGGCGTTCACCCCGTTCGTCTACGCCGCCGGCCTGGAGCACGGCATCGCACGCAAGCGCAACGGCCCCCGGACCAGCGTGACGCCCTCGACCGCGTACGACGGTGACGACGACATTCCGGTCATGACACCCGAAGGTCCCTACTGGGACCGCAGCGGCAAGATGGTCAAGGGCCAGAACGACGGCGACCGCTCCTACGGCCGCATCAGTCTGCACGACGCCATGGCGAAGGCCGTGAACTCCCCGTTCCTCCAACTCGGTATGGATGCGGGACTGAAACAGGTGCGCCGTACGGCCGAGGCATCCGGGCTGCTCCCGTCCAGTTTCGGTCCGCCCGTTCCCGCGTTCTCGATGGGCAACTCCACACCGAGCGCCATCCGCATGGCCGACGCGTACGGCATGTTCGCGGCCCACGGCGTGCACACAGATCCGTACTCGGTACGAAAGGTCACGCGCAACGGCGAGCCGATCCGGCTTGATCTGCCGCAGGCGAAGCGTGCCGTAAGGCCCGCCGTCGCCGACGAGGTCACCGCATCGCTCGCACGGCCCGGCGGGGCGAGCGGCGTCGCCCTTGCCTCGCCGGTCGCCGCCAAGGCCGGAATCACCGAGGACGACACCGCGCGCTGGTACGTCGGTTACAACCGGGCAGCGGCCACGGCAGTCGTGGTGTACCGCATGGACCTGACGAAGAGTCTGGCGCCACTGCCACTGAAGGGGCTCGGCGGCGATTCGGCGGCCGGCAAGAAGCTCTCGTCCCAGATCTGGAACACATACACGGAAGCCATGACGAAGTGACAGATACCAGAGAAAAGTCTGCCGTTCGCCGAATACGGGCCCGCTTGACGCCCCGTATCGTCCTGGGGCTCGCGGCATGTGTGGTCGCGTCGGGTTCCGCCGCGCTCATCCCGCTGGCGTCCGACGGATCCTCGGACAGCCGGACCCCTGAGCAGGGCACGAGCACCGTGGCCGCGCCGACGCCCACCGCCCGGGAGCATCGCACGGGTGACGGAAAGAAGACGGAAGAGGAGAAGTGGGACGGGAAGGTCAGGATTCTGGGAGACGGTTCCACGTCCTACACCGGGCCGCAGCCCGGCCAGTTGAAGGCCGAACGACTCAAGCCGGGTGAGAAGCCGCCCCAGTTCGTGGTGTTTTCGTGGGACGGTGCGCTCGAAAGCGACGATCGCATGTTCTCGCGCTTCCGCCGTGCGGCGAAGGAGAGCAATGCGCACATGACGTTCTTCCTCACCGGTATCTACCTGCTCCCGAAGGAGAAGAGAAACCTCTACGAGCCGCCCCAGCATAAGCCCGGAGCGGCCGCGATCTCCTACCCGACGCGCGAGCACATCCGCACGACGCTGGAGCAACTCGGCGACGCCTGGCGGGAGGGAAACGAGATCGGGTCCCACTTCAACGGCCACTTCTGCGAGAAGAAGGGCGGTGGGGACTGGAGTACGGACGAATGGATCAGCGAGATCAACCAGTTCTACTCCTTCGTACAGAACTGGAAGACGAACACAGGCTTCAAGGACCTCGATCCGCTGCCCTTCGACCCCACGCGCGAGGTCGTCGGCGGGCGGGCCCCCTGCCTCGAAGGCCAGAAGACCCTTCTGCCGGCGACCAAACCCTTCGGCTGGCGGTACGACGCGAGTTCCCCGGGAGACTTCCAGATCTGGCCGTCCAAGAAGAACGGCATCTGGGATCTCCCGCTGCAGATGCTGCCGTTCCCCGGCAAGGACTTCCAGGTGCTGTCCATGGACTTCAACTTCCTCTACAACCAGTCGGAAGGCAGCACCGAGGGCGACCCCGCGCAGTACCGGACGTGGCGCAAGGAGGCGCGGGATTCCTACATCGCCGGATTCGATCGGGTGTTCAACGGCAGCCGGGCACCGCTGTTCATCGGCAATCACTTCGAGGACTGGAACGGCGGGATCTACATGGATGCCGTCGAGGAAACCATGCGGGAGGTCTGCCCGCGCAAGGAGGTGCGTTGTGTGTCCTTCCGCGAACTGACCGACTGGCTCGAGGCGCAGGACCCCAAGGTCCTCGCCCAGTGGCGGACACTCGATCCCGCCCAGCCGCCGAACTGGAAGGCACTAGGCGGATGAACGCGGAATGCGGAGCTCCGGCTGAACAACTCGTACGACTTGACGAATCGTTCAGGCCGGGGCTCCGCGGTCCGGCGCGCCCAGGCGTCGTCGACGCCCCCGGTCAGCCCGCCTTCTTGACGAACTCCGTGGTGTACGTCTTGGCGAGGTCCACCTTCGCGTTCTGCAGGTTCGGGTTGAAGGCCTTCAGGACCCGCTCGACGGTGGCGGGGCCGTCCGCGGGCATGACGCCGTCCGTGGTGAACATGGGCAGGGTGCTCTTGATGGCCTGTGCGTAGAGCGCCTTTCCACCGCCCTGGGCGTAGTCGGCGGGCATCTTCGCGGCGATCTCGTCGGCGCTGTGCGTGGACATCCACTTCAGCGTCTTGACGAAGGCGTTGGCCAGCTTCTGGACCGTGTCCTTGTGGCTGTTGACCCACTCGGTCTGCATGTAGAGGCTGGAGGACGGGTAGGGGCCGCCGAGCGCCTGCTGGGAGCCCTCGGGGGTCCGCATGTCGATGAGGACCTTGCCGAGCTTCTTGTCCAGGATGGTGGCGACGGTCGGGTCGGTGGTCATGCCGCCCTGGATGGATCCCTGCTGAAGCGCGGAGATGAACGTCTGCCCCGCTCCGACGGCCACGGGCGTGAATTCGCTGGTCTGCACGTCGTTGCTCACGGCAAGGTACTTCGTCAGGAAGTCGGTCGAGGAGCCGAGACCCGTCACTCCGAGCTTCTTGCTCTTGAAGTCCTTCGCCGACTTGATGTCACCCGCCGCCTGGTTCGAGACGATCTCGACCTCGCCGGGAGCATGGGAGAACTGGACGACCGACTCGACCTGCTTGCCCTTCACCTGAAGGTCGAGGGTGTGGTCGTAGAAGCCCACCGTGCCCTGGACGTCGCCGGAGACCAGTGCCGTCTCGGCCTGAACGCCCGCGGGCTCGGTCAGGAGCTGGACCGAGACTCCCTCCTCCTTGAAGTAGCCGAGCCGCTCGGTGAGCATCGCGGGCAGGTAGATGACCTTGTCCAGGCCCCCGACCATGATCTTGACCTTGTCGTTCTTGCCACCGGAGGCCGAGGTGGAGTCGCCGCCACAGGCGGTCAGGGTGGTCAGGGCGAGCGCCCCTGCGACAGCGACGGCCGAGATCCGGGTGGATGTGCGCATCTGATTCACGTCCTTGTGAAGAAAAAGTCGGGTGTACGGGTGTGCGGCGGGCGTCAGCGGGCGGTGTCGGCGTCGGCCGGCTTCCAGCGGAAGAGCCGTTTTTCGAGGAAGGTCAGCAGGCCTTCGGCCAGCAGCGCGACGATCGCCAGGATGACCATCGCGGCGTAGACACCGGCGGCGTTGAACGTGCCCTGGGAGGCGGCGACCAGCAGTCCGAGCCCCTTGGTGGCACCGATGTACTCACCGACGATGGCGCCGATGAGCGCGAAGCCGAAGCTCACGTGCAGGCTGGTGAAGATCCACGACGTGGCCGAGGGGATGACCACCTGAAGGGTGACCTGCCGGTTGCTGGCGCCCAGGATGCGGGAGTTGGCGACGAGGTTGCGGTCGACCTCCCTGGCTCCCTGGAAGGCGTTGAAGAAGACGGGGAAGAACACGAGGACGACCGCGGAGGCGACCTTCGAGGCCGGTCCGAGACCGAACCAGATGAGGAAGATCGGCGCGAGCACGATACGCGGCAGGGCGTTGAGCACCTTGATGTACGGGCCGAGGACATCGGCGGCGAAGCGGACGCGGCCCAGCGCGATTCCGAGCAGCACACCGGCGATCACACCGATCACCCAGCCGAGCAGCGCTTCGTAGAGCGTGTACCAGATCTGCTCCCACAGGGAGCCCTGGGCGGTGCCGTCGACGACCCAGGTGCGGATCTGGTCCCAGATCTTCGACGGCATGGAGAAGTTGAACGGGTCGATGACCGCGGTCCGGGCCAGCCACTCCCACAGTCCGATGACCACGAGGAGCACCGCGACCCGGCTGCCGAGCACCAGGTACTTGCGGTTCCGGGCGGCCCGCGCCCGGGCCTGGGTGCGTTCGGTCTTGGTGACGGCGGCGTTCATGGTGATGGTCTCAGGCGACATCGAGAGCACCCCTCTCGCGGGTGATGCGGACCTCTTCGCCGAGCGAGGACCAGATCTCCCGGTAGATCTCGACGAACCGGGGCTCCAGACGCACCTGCTCGACCTTGCGGGGGCGGGGAAGGTCGATCTCGAAGACCTCCTTGACCGTGGCCGGTCCCGCGGTCATGACCACGACCTTGTCGGCCAGCGCGATGGACTCCTCCAGGTCATGGGTGACGAAGACGACGGAGGAACCGGTGCCGGCCCAGAGTTCCAGCAGTTCGTCCGACATGAGGGCCCTGGTCTGCACATCGAGCGCGGAGAAGGGTTCGTCCATCAGCAGGATCTCGGGGTCGTTGACGAAGGTGGCCGCGAGGGCGACCCGCTTGCGCTGACCGCCGGACAGCTGGTGGGGATAACGGTCCTCGAAAGAGGAAAGACCGACCCGGGCGAGCCATTCCCTGGCCCGCTCCTTCGCCTCGGGCTTCGGCACGCCGCGGAAGCGGGGCCCAGCCATCACGTTGGAAAGGACGGTCCGCCAGGGGAAGACCGCGTCCTGCTGGAAGACGAAGCCGACCTTGTCGCCGATGCCGCGCACCGGCTCGCCGCCGACCAGCACCTCCCCCTCGGTGGGCTCTTCCAGACCGCTGACCAGGGTCAGCGTGGTCGACTTGCCGCATCCGGTGGGGCCGACCACGGCGACGAATTCGCCGCGCCCGATCGTGAGGTCCAGATCCCGTACGGCGGTGTGGAGCGTCCCCGACGGAGTCCGGAACGCTTTGCTCGCCCCCCGCAGCTCGATGGCGGGGCTCGTATCGCTGTTCATGGAGCGGGACGCTAAGTGCGGCGCGCGGACCTGGGCACCCTTGCGCTCACAACTCCTGCTTCTGCTCATAACCCGCGGTTCTGCTCGTTCTGCTCGCGCTGCGACAACGAATGCGACAACGAATGCGACACGAGGACTGGTCATCGGCGTCGGTGACGTTTACGTTGCGTTCACACAAGGACGAAACGGAGCATCAGGTTCCTGGCCGGCGGAAGGCAGAGAGCGAGCACATGCGGATTCACTGGCCCCGTCGTGTCTTCGCCCAGGTGCTCCTCACCCAGGTGGCCATCACCACCGGCGTGATCATGCTCGTGACAGGCCTCTTCCTCGCCCCCCTCAGCCACCAGCTCGACGACCAGGCGATGCACCAAGCGCTGTCCATCGCCCAGACCGCCGCCGCCGAAACCGGTCTGGTGCACAACCTGACCAGTACCGACCCCAGCCCCACCGGACCGGTGCAGGCCGAGGCGGAACGGATCCGGCGGGCCACCGGAGCGCTCTACATCGTGGTCATGGACACCCGTGGGGTGCGCTGGTCGCACACCGACACCGCGCAGATCAGCAGACACGTCTCGACCGATCCCAGCACGGCCCTGGGCGGCCAGGAGGTCATGCAGATCGACAACGGAACCCTGGGCCGTTCGGCACGCGCCAAGGTTCCTCTGCGCGACAGGGACGGGACCATCGTGGGTGCCGTCTCGGTGGGCATCGCCTACGACAGCGTCCATGAGCGGCTGCTCGGCGCCATTCCCGGTCTGCTGCTCTACTCCGGAGCGGCGCTCGCCGCGGGCGTGCTGGCCGCCCTGGCCGTCTCGCGGCGGCTGCAGCGCAGCACCCATGGACTTGCCTTCGGCGACATCTCCGCGTTGCTGGACGAGCGCGAGGCCATGCTGCACAGCATTCGCGAGGCCGTTCTCGCCCTCGACGCCCAGGGCCGGATCCGGTTGCTCAACGACGAGGCGCAGCGTCTGCTGGAGCTGGACCAGGACGCCGTCGGACGGGCGCTGGGCGACGTATTGCCCCCGGGCCGTACGACGGAGGTGCTGGCGGGACGGGTCGACGGCGACAACCTGATCACCGTCTGCAATGGACGCGTGCTGATCGCCAACCGTATGCCCACCGGTGACGGCGGAGCCGTCGTCACCCTGCGCGACCGTACCGAGCTGGAGCTGCTCGGCCGTGAACTGGACTCCACGCACGGCCTGCTGGATGCGATGCGCGCCCAGGACCACGAGCACGCCAACCGGCTGCACACCCTGCTGGGGCTGCTGGAACTCGGTAGGCACGATGCCGCGGTGGAGTTCGTCGCGGAGGTGGCCAATGGTCACCGGGCGTCGGCGGAGCAGGTCGCGGAACGCGTCAACGATCCTCTGCTGTCGGCGCTGTTGGTGGGCAAGTCGGCCATCGCGGCGGAGCGGGGCGCCTCCTTGCGCATCTCACCGGCCACCCGGCTCCCGGACGTGGTGGTGGACCCGCGCGATCTGGTGACCGTCCTCGGCAACCTCATCGACAACGCACTGGACGTCGCGTCGCTCATCGAGGTCGAGCTTCTCGCCGAGGGCACCACCGCGGTCCTGCGGGTCAGTGACAACGGTCCCGGGGTACCTCCCGGCATGCGCGAGCAGATCTTCACCGAGGGCTGGTCCACCAAGGAGTCACCCGCGCATCGCGGACGCGGTCTGGGGCTGGCGCTGGTGCGCCGACTGGCCGAGCGCTACGGTGGCGCGGCCCGTGTCACGGCCCGGGCCGGCGGTGGTGCGGTCTTCACCGTCGTCCTGCCAGAGGCACTCAGCGTCCGGCCGCTGTCCGAAGTGGGAGAGTTGCGATGATCGATGTCCTGGTGGTGGACGACGACTTCCGTGTTGCCGAGATCAATGCCGCATATGTCGCCAAGGTCCCCGGCTTCCGTGTCATCTCACGCGCACACACCGCCACGCAGGCGCTCGCCTTCCTGGAGCGTGACCATGTCGACCTCGTGCTTCTCGATCACTATCTGCCGGACGAGACGGGGCTGACACTTGTACGGCGGCTGCGCCAGCTGGGCCACCCGGCCGATGTGATCATGGTGACCGCGGCCCGTGATGTGTCGACCGTCCAGACCGCCATGCGGTACGGCGCCCTGCAGTACCTGGTCAAACCGTTCAGCTTCGCCGGTCTGCGGTCCAAGCTGGAGAGTTACGCGGCCCTGCGCCGCACCCTCGAAGGCATGGGAAACGACCGGGGCGAGGCGGGACAGGAACAGGTCGACCAGATCTTCGGCGCCCTTCGCACCGCGGATTCCGGTCCCGCGGCAGCCCTGCCCAAGGGCCACTCCGCACCCACGGCCGACGTCATCCGCCATGTCCTGTCGGCCGCCGAGGAGCCACTGTCCGCCCATGAGGTCGCCGCCCGAGCCGGGCTGAGCCGCTCCACCGCCCAGCGATACCTCAAGTACCTGGAGGGCGCGGGCCGTATCAGCCTCAGCCTCAAGTACGGCGACACCGGCCGGCCCGAACACCGTTACGCGTGGGCGAAGGCGAGCTGAGCAGCGTACGGGCGCAGCCGATCCCAGCAGTTCGGCTGCTCTCCCTGCGCGATCTCCACGCTTCGGTGCGGGTCGTGCACGTCGGCCCCCACCCCGACGAGCGAGGCGGTCATCGTGCAGAGGAGCGGGCCGCACCGCTGCGCACGAAGCTGTTGCCATGGCTGTGGGGGGCCGGACGGCCCGATCACGTCGCGCTGACCTTCGACCACGGGCCGGACCCGCTGCCCAGACGCCCACGGCATCCGTGCCTCGTTCTTCGTCCTGGGCTCGATGAGCCGACGCTCCCAGCGACGTGACCTCCGCGCCCGGCGCCTGGCGCTCCGCACTCGGCGCACTCCCCGTGATCACCGATACCTGCGGCGAACGGGGCTGCGGATCGGACCGCTGCGTCGGCACACCCCTTGCTGAACGGAGCCGGACTGGTAGCGTTCGTCCATATCGTCCCAGCCGACCGGTGCGCCATCCGATGCGACAAGGGCTGATGCATGATGCGAGATGAGACGAAGAATCCGCCCGCTGGCCAACTGCGTGCTGATGAGCCGCCGTTCGGGGCATCCGGGACGAGTCCGCAGGACGCGCCGCTTGTGGATTTCACCCCTGCAGCCGCCGATCTGGTGCGTCGACTGCGGGAGACGCACGGTCCGTTGATGTTCCACCAGTCGGGCGGCTGCTGCGACGGAAGTGCGCCCATGTGTTACCAGTACGGGGAATTCCGTACCGGCGGCGCCGACGTGCTGCTGGCCTCGCTCGATGTCGACGGAGTGGCGGAGAGTGTCCCGTTCTGGATGTCGAAGAGTCAGTTCGAGCTGTGGGCACACACCCGCCTGATCGTCGATGTGGTGGAGGGTCGGGGCAGTGGTTTCTCTCTGGAGGCTCCGGAGGGGGTGCGGTTCCTGATCCGGTCCCGGCTCGTCGGACCTTGAGGCGGCACCGCATACCGCGGGTTTGCCGTAGCGGCAAGAATTCTTGTGGGCGAGCCGGCAGTGGCCGAATGATCTGGGCACAGGTGGCACCGATGGGCGAGTCGCTCCCAACCGGGTGACCCCCGCGTCGACGGCCACCGCACAGAATCGGCCGCATCCGCGAGGAGAAACACATGCCGCCCACCGACTCTTCCGCCACTCCCCTGCCGGACGCCGTCCACCGGCTGGTGGAGGTGCCCGGAGGCCGTATCCACCTGGTGGAACAGGGCACCGGCCCGCTGGTCCTGCTGGTCCACGGCTTCCCCGAGTCCTGGTACTCGTGGCGCCACCAGCTTCCGGCCCTTGCCGCAGCAGGGTTTCGTGCGGTCGCCATCGATGTACGCGGCTACGGGCGCTCGTCGAAGCCCGGCGATGTGGAGGCGTACCGGATGCCGGCCCATGTCGCGGACAACGTCGGTGTCGTGCATGCCCTCGGTGAACGGACCGCGACGATCGTGGGCCACGACTGGGGTTCGACCATCGCCGCCGGCAGCGCGCTGATCATGCCCGATGTCTTCACCTCCGTGGCACTGCTCAGCGTCCCGTACGCGCCGCGGAACGGCCACCGGCCGAGTGATGTCTTCAGCCGTATCGGAGGTGCCGAGGAGTTCTACGTCAGTTACTTCCAGTCCCCGGGACGGGCCGAGGCGGAGATCGAGCCCGATGTGCGCGGCTGGCTGGCCGGGTTCTACGCCGGACTCTCCGCCGACACGATGCCTTCGGACGGCGAGGACAGTCTCTTCTTCGTCCCGCCGGGGGCACGGCTCCGCGACCGGTTCGCCGCCGGCACCCTCCCTTCGTGGCTGAGCGAGGCCGATCTCGATTTCTACGCGGCGGAGTTCGAGCGGACCGGCCTGACGGGGGCGCTCAACAGGTATCGCAATGTCGACCGGGACTGGGAAGACCTCGCCGCATGGGACGGTGCGCCGATCACCCAGCCCTCGCTGTTCATCGGGGGAGAGTTCGACGCGTCGACCACCTGGATGGCCGACGCCATCGAGAGCTTCCCCCGGACCCTTCCCGGCCTGGTCTCCTCCCACGTCCTGCCGGGGTGCGGGCACTGGATCCAGCAGGAGCGCGCCGCCGACGTCAATCGCCTGCTCACTGAATGGCTGTGCTCCCCGCAGGTGCGCGCCCCCCGGTGAGCCGCATCCGGCCCACGGTCATTCCGTGTCCCGGACCGCCACGATGCCGTTGAACACACCCACGTACGCCGTCCCGTCAGGACCGATCTTGATCGGCGCCCAGTTGTTGTCGTACGAGGGGCCGGTGCCGGTGAGCTTCTTCCAACGGCGCTCGCCGGTGCGGAAGTCAACGGCGGTGAGGTACCAGGCGTCGATGCCGAGGCTGTTGGGCTCTTTCTCGCAGAAGTACAACAGGCCGTTGGCGGTGGAGAGTTCGGGCACGGTCGAGGGTGACCGCACGCTTCCGTTCGTGAGGCCGACCATTGTCCGCCCCGTTCGGGATCGCCTCCGATTGATTCCCGCGGGCGCGGCAGCCCGCGCCCGGCCTCCGGGCAGTCCGAGTGGCCGCGCCCCTGGGGCCCCGGTCACCGAACAGGCTGCGGAAGTCAGGGCTTGAGGCTGCTGACGACGTCGGCCGTGGCCGTCAGGCCGTTCTGAATGGTCGGCGCCATGCTCGTACCCGCGAGGAAGAACCCGAGCATGGCGCAGACCAGCGCATGCGAGATCTTCAGCCCCCCGGTGCGGAGGAAGATCACCGCAAGAATCAGCAGAAGCAGCACCAGTGAGATCGAAATGGCCATGGCCAACCTCCTCCGCCGCGCCGGAATGCGGCATTCGGCCGCCAGTGTGGCGTAGCGGAAAGGCCATCCGGCGGACTGGCATGTCCGCCATATGGGTGTTGACTGGCTGTCACGGCCCGGACGCCGCGCCCGCGTCCGGTCAGCCGTCGAGGCGAGCGGCCTCGGGGCTGGCGTCCTGTCATGTGTGCGCAGGAATTGTTCGAGTCCTGCCAGGTCGTCGGTGTTGAGGTGGTCGACCCCGGCGGCCGGCAGTTCGGTCCATACGGCGTCCCGCTCCGGTCCCGCGACGTCGGGCGTGGCCCACACATGGACGCGTTGGCCGCTTCGGTGGGCCGTGGCGACGAGCGAGCACAGTTTGTCCCGTTCGGCCGCGGGGAAGGGGCCTGCGCCCAGCCAGCTGAAGCTGTCGCTCCAGCTGCTGCTGATGAGCGGGATGGACGAGGCGGTGGCTGCGCTCCCGAGGTCGTCCGGCCGGCCGTCGTAGAACGCGTACCGCGTGCGTTGCGCCTCCATCGGGACGCGAGCGGCGCGGTCGCCGGAGATGACGGGCGTGATCGCGCCGGGCCGCACCCGGCCGTGGTGGTACGCCGTCAGCATCTGCCGGTATCACCCCAGCTGCCGGTCGAGTTCGAGGTAGGCGGCGGCCCCGTCGGTCTTGATGTCGATCGGTAGCTGCACGGGTTCGAGGCAGCCGGGATGGACCGTGCCGTGGTTGGCCCGGACCCTGGCCGACTGCCGTTCCCCTTGCCGGGCCGGCACCGTCCGGCGGTGGTGGACGGTGCCGCTGCCGGCGTTGGTGCCGAGCGGGCTTCGTCGGCCACCGACCTCACCCTCGCCGGGCGCGTCCGCGAAAGTCACCTTGACGCTCGACGCCTCTGTCGGTGGGTCACCCAGCCGGGCACCTACGTAGCTGAGCCGACGGCGTCGGAGAACGCACCGTACTGCTACGCCCCGTACAGGGTGGCCCAGCCGGTGACCCCGGCGTCGGGGTGGCGCAGTGCCTCCAGGTAGACCCGCCGGTCGAAGGGCGGGACCCCCAGCCCCTCCCATTCGGCCTCGGGCATCACATCCGCGTCCGTCATGTCCGCCGTCTCCGCTCCCCGCGCAGCCCTGCAGGCGCGATGAAGGTGCCCGAGTCGGCACAGCTGACCGCGATGGTGGACGCGACGTGGGCAACCATGTCCCCGGTGATCAAGGGCATCGTCAACGGCGTCGCCTCCTTCTCCGGCTCGGATAGCAGGCTCGCCTCCTCCGGCGAAGGTGTCGTCGCCGCGGCACTGAGAAGGTCCGCCGGCGACACGGCGACGACAAGCGCCGCCCCGTCGGCGACGGCCGGTCGCCGCAGTCCCTTACGGGGGATGTGCATGGGATGTTCCCCTCACAGATTCAGAAAATGGCGCGTCAAAGTCCCGATGCTCGACAAGCAGAGCACCGGGTACGCCAGGCGATGTAGCGCTGCGCAGAAGCTAGTCGGAAGGACCGGGA
The DNA here is from genome assembly GCF_044741025.1 of Streptomyces sp. NPDC088246. Classification (NCBI taxonomy): domain Bacteria; kingdom Bacillati; phylum Actinomycetota; class Actinomycetes; order Kitasatosporales; family Streptomycetaceae; genus Streptomyces; species Streptomyces sp. NPDC088246. Next base: position 155,742 of record NZ_JBIURV010000010.1, on the reverse strand, counting down.
CCGCAGAAGAGCCGAACCTGGCGGCTTGTAGCCGTGGCGACAATCTGCCAGCTCCTCGACGTGGGAAGGCATGGCGCTCTCTCCTCACGAGGAGCCGGCCCATCGCTGCCCCGCGTGGCCCTGCCGTGTTCGCCCACTCACCAATCCGGGTACAGCCGGGTGGCGGCCGACGCGTCGGCCGGCGTCGCGCCGTCGCTGCTCGTCCGGCAGCGGGCCTCACACATCACCATGACTGCCGAAGAGCTGACGGACAACCAGGGCGAGCAGCGCGGGTCGTCCGTCCGGAGCCGAACCCCATCTCGTGCGGCAGCAGTTGCCAGGCGGTGTCGTTGTGCAGGACGTACCTGATGCCCTGAAGACAGAGCCGGTCCGGCGCCGGCCGGGATCCCGGAGCCTTGTCCGGCCAGGCCGGTGACAACGGATCGATCAACGCCCACAGGTCATCGTCCACGATCCACGGCCGCCTGCTCACCCCATGCAAACGACCGGATTCATCCCACCGGTCACGCCCCGCCAGGACACCCCTGCAAGATCTCGTCACGAATGAAGAGGGTGGAGAAATTCTCGTTCCGCGGCTGCATCCGTAGACCCATAGGAGATCCTCCTGGGCCGACGGTACCGCCGTACGCGGCGCGCCGCCGCTTCGCGAGGAGATTGTCCGTCCACAGCGGACGATAGAAGAGGGAAAGGGGAGTACCCACTCCTTTCCACTCTCAACTTATAGCGCATGGGGGGCCTTGCGGCAAGACCCGGGTCATGCCGCAAAATCGTCGGCCGAGGCCAGAAGGTAAGGAAATGGGAGAGTCACGAAGTGCGTGTGTTGTTGTCTACGTACGGGTCGCGCGGGGACGTCGAGCCGCTGGTGGGACTCGCGGTGCAGTTGAAGGCACTCGGCGCGGAGGTGCGGGTGTGCGCGCCGCCGGACGAGGACTTCGCGCAGCGGTTGGCCGGTGTCGGCGTGGAGTTGGTGCCGGTCGGCCCGTCGGCACGCGCCGTGACGATCGCAGCGCCGCCGCCGTCATCCCTGCCGGAGCGTGCGGCGCAGTTGATCGCCGGCCAGTTCGGCGTGCTCCCTGCGGCGGCCGAGGGATGCGATGTGCTGGTGGCGACGGGCATGATGCCGGCCGCGGCCGGCGCGCTGTCGGTGGCTGAGAGACTGGGCATCCGCTCTGTGTCCGTGACCTTCCAGCAGCTCACCCTGCCGTCGCCGCATCGCCCGCCGCTGGCGTATCCGGGCCGGCCGTTCCCGCCGGAGGTGACCGACAACCGGGTGCTGTGGGACCTGGACGCCCAGAGCAATAACGCACTGTTCGGCGAAGCGCTCAACACGAACCGGGCGTCGATCGGCCTGCCACCGGTGGACGACGTCCGCGACTGCGTCATCGACAACTGGCCGTGGCTGGCCACGGACCCGGTCCTGGACCCGTGGCACGAGACGCCGGACCTCGACGTCGCCCAGACCGGCTCGTGGATCCTGTGGGACGAACGCCCGCTCCCGGCCGAGTTGGTGACGTTCCTGAACGCCGGCACACCACCGGTGTACGTGGGCTTCGGCAGCATGCCCATGCACACATCGACGGACGTCGCCCGGGCGGCCATCGACGCGGTCCGCGCGCAGGGCCGCCGCGCGGTCCTGGCCCGCGGCTGGGCCGACCTGTCCCTGACCGACGACCAGGGCGACTGCTTCGTCGTCGGCGAGGTCAACCACCAGGCGCTGTTCGGCCGGGTGGCCGCCGTCGTGCACCACGGGGGCCAGGGCACCACGACGACGGCCACCCGGGCCGGCGCGCCCCAGGTGGTGGTACCCCAGGCGGCGGACCAGCCGTACTGGGCCGGCCGGGTGGCCGACCTGGGCATCGGTACGGCACACGACGGTCCGGTTCCGACCCTTGAGTCCCCGTCAGCCGCGCTCGGTACGGCCCTGACCCCCGAGACCCGCGCACGAGCGAAGGCCGTGGCCGCCACGATCCGCACCGACGGGGCGACGGTCGCCGCGAAGCTGCTGCTCGACGCCGTCGGCCGTGAAAGGCCGCCAATGTCCGCGTGAACCACGCGGGATCGTCGAGCCAGGACCCAGAACACGAGAACCTACAAACCCTGGCGACCTGAACCGGCAACGGCCACGGGGTCCATGTCGGGCGGAGCGCTGCTCGCCATGGCCACCGTGTTCGTCCCGCCGGTCCCGACGCCTTGCTGCGCGCAATGGTTGCAAGCGGCCTCTATTCGGAGCTGATGACGTGAACCCCCTGACCACCCGCGCGTTCGACCTTCCCGACCGCCTCTCCCCCAAGGCCGACCCGACGCTGATCGCGGGCGATGAGCAGCACTTCGCGGCCATCGCGGAGTGCCTCGAGCAGTCGATCGCCGACCTGTCCGACCGCCTCGATGCCGAGCGCAGGGCGCCCGGCGGCATCGGCCGGCAGGCGATGGACCGGGACATGGAGATCCACCGGCTGACCACTCGCCTGCGCGCACTGCGTCGCTTCGGTCTGGACCTGTGCCTCGGACACATGGCCGGCGCGGACAGCCCCGAGCCCGTGTACGTCGGACGACTTGGCCTGACGGACAGCGCGGGTCGTCGGCTGCTGCTCGACTGGCGCTCCCCCGCGGCTGAGCCGTTCTTCGGAGCCACCCACGGCAACCCGATGGGGCTGGCAAGCCGCCGCAGGTATCGCTGGACCCGCGGCCGGATCAGCGACTACTGGGACGAGGTGTTCGCCGCGGACAGGTTTGCCGGGCACGCCGCACTCGACGACCAGTCCGCCTTCATCGCCGGCCTGGGCGGCAACCGGTCACCGCGGATGCGAGACGTGCTCGGCACCATCCAGGCCGACCAGGACGCCATCATCCGCGCGGGATCCCGCGGCGCTCTCGTCGTCGACGGCGGTCCGGGTACGGGGAAGACCGTCGTCGCTCTGCACCGCTCCGCCTACCTTCTCTACTCCGACCCTCGCCTCGGTCACGGCCGGGGCGGCGTGCTGTTCGTCGGTCCGCACCAGCCCTACCTGGGCTACGTCGCCGATGTCCTCCCCAGCCTCGGAGAGGAGGGCGTACAGACCTGCACCCTGCGGGACCTCGTCGCCGAGGGAGCCGCAGCAACGATCGAGGCCGACCCGCACGTGGCCCTGCTGAAGTCGTCCGCGAACCTGGTGAAGGCGATCGAGACGGCCGTCAGGTTCTACGAGGAGCCGCCCACCACGGGGATGACGATCACGACCCAGTGGTCCGACATCTGGCTGAGCGCCGACGATTGGGCCGTGGCGTTCGAATCAGCAGGACCCGGTGCTCCGCACAACGAGGCGCGCGACCAGGTCTGGGAGGAGCTGCTCACGATCCTGGTGGACAAGCACGACGGCGACGCCTCGGCCGACCTGCTCCGCGAGTCGCTTCTGCAGAACAGGGAGCTGCTCACGGCCTTCGACCGGGCGTGGCCGCTGCTCGAAGCGGCCGACCTCGTCGGAGACCTGTGGTCGGTACCCGCCTACCTGCGGAAGTGCGCTCCCTGGCTCAGCCCCGACGACGTGTCGCAGCTGCAGCGCGTGGACGCCCAGGCCTGGACGGTGTCCGACCTGCCGATCCTGGACGCAGCACGGCAGCGGGTCGGCGACCCGGAGACGTCGCTACGTAAGCGTCGGCACAACGCCTCTGTCGCCGCCGAACGCGAGCACATGGCCCACGTCATCGACGCCCTGCTCGAGGCCGATGACGACGGTGAAGGTGCGGTGACGATGCTGCGCGGACAGGATATTCAGGACACACTGGTCGACGGGACCGCATCCCCCGGTACCGAACCGGACCAGCTCGCCGGCCCGTTCGCGCACATCGTCGTGGACGAGGCTCAGGAACTGACCGACGCAGAGTGGCAGATGTTGCTGCTCCGGTGCCCCTCCCGGAGCTTCACCATCGTCGGGGATCGTGCCCAGGCCAGGCACGGGTTCACGGAGTCGTGGCAGGAGCGGCTCGAGCGGATCGGGCTCGACCGGATCAATCTGGCTTCTCTGAGCATCAACTACCGGACGCCGGAGGAAATCATGGCGGAAGCCGAGCCGGTCATCCGGGCCGTGCTCCCGGACGCCAACGTGCCGACCTCCATCCGCAGCAGCGACGTCCCCGTCGTACACGGATCCGCTTCGGATCTGAGCTCGGTCCTCGACACCTGGCTCGCCGCACATGCCGACGGGATCGCCTGCGTCATCGGCGACCCCACATTCCGGGCGACGTCCCGCGTCCGGTCGCTGACCCCGGAGCTGTCGAAAGGGCTCGAGTTCGACCTGGTCGTCCTCATCGCCCCGGAGACGTTCGGCAAGGGCATCGAAGGAGCGGTCGACCGCTATGTCGCGATGACCCGAGCGACCCGGCAACTCGTCATCCTCACGAACTCCTGACGTCGGCCGGACGCGCCGCTGATCGGCTCCACCTGCATACCAGCAGAACTCGCCCCGCTCCGGAATGTCTGCGGCACACTCCTTGTTCAACTCGTACAAGGTGCGGCGATGTTCCGGCGTGTCCCCCAATTCGGCAAGGGTGGTCAGCCGGATGCCGCCGACGCGACACCTCGTCACGTACTTGCCCCAGGACCCCCATCGTCGAGTGCGCGAAGGGCATGGGCCTCATCCGGTCGGACTCGTGGACTCCTGCGTCGCGACGCGCCCGGAGATTTCCTGCCAGCCGACTGTACGGTCGCACCAGCGTTCCAGCAGCACCCGGTCGTGGCCGACGGCCAGCAGCCCGGTCCCGGACTCGCGTCGGTAGGCCTCGACCACCGACACCAGAGCGGCGGTGGTCGACGCGTCAAGCATCGCGGTCATCTCGTCACAGATCAGCCAGCGCGGCCGCAGGACCAGCGCCCTGGCCAGGCAGGCGCGCTGCAACTGGCCGTCGCTCACCTCGTGGGGACGCCGGTTCAGCAGTTCGGCCGTGAGACCGACGGCCGGTGCCAGCTCGGCCACCCGGTCCGTCACCTCCGTGCGCCGGCCGGTCGCACGCAGCGGCTGGGCTATGAGTTCGCGCAGGCTGAGCCGGGGGTCGGCCGAGAGCCGGGGCTGCTGGAAGACGACGCCGACCGCGGTGCGCTGCGCCCGCGGGGCGCGGTGCCGCCAGCCCCGTACCGGCCGGCCGTCGAGTACGACCGTGCCCGCGTCCGGGCGATGCAGCAGGGCGGCGACCTTGGCCAGGGTGGATTTGCCGCAGCCGCTCGGGCCGAGCAGTCCGACGGACTCCCCCGGCGCGATCGTCAGGGATGCATCGCGGACGACGGGGTCGCGGGGGTCGTATCCGGCGGTGATGCGGGTGAGTTCAAGCATGGGCGGACTCCTCCGCGCCTGCCGGCACACCGTGGTGGCAGGCGAGGCGGCCGTCGAACGGGGGTGGTACGGAGCACCGGTCGTCGGCGCGGCTGCAGCGGGCCGCGAACGCGCACCCGTCGGGGAGGGCTCCGAGCTCCGGCGGCATTCCTGGGATGGGGGCGAAGGCGCGTTCCGGCAGGGCGTCGAGGAGGCCGCGCGCGTACGGATGGCGTGGTCCCGGCTCTCCGAAGAACCGGTCGGCGTCGGCGAGTTCGACGATGCGGCCCGCGTACATCACGGCGACCCGGTCGGCGATCCGCTCGGCCGCCGATAGATCGTGGGTGATGATCAGCAGCGACCTGCCCCCATCGGTGTGGCGGCGCAGTTCGTCGACGGTTCGCTCGACCAGGTCGCGGTCGAGTCCGGTGGTCGGCTCGTCGGCCAGGAGGAGGGGTGCGTCGCCGATCAGAGCGAGCGCGGTCGCGGCGCGCTGGGCGAGACCGCCGGAGAGCTCGTGCGGATACCGGTCCAGGTGGCCGGCCGGGAAGGCGGCGCGCGCGGCGGCTTGCTCCGCCGCGGCGCGCAGCGCGGGCTTTCGGATGCCGGTCAGTTCACGGAGGGTCTCCTCCAGTTGGGCGCGCACCGTTCGGACCGGGGTGAGGTGGGCTGCGGGGCTCTGCGGCACGAGTCCGATGCGGCGGCCTCGTACCGTGCGGGCGAGGGTCCGTTCATCGGCGGTGAGGAGATCGGTCCCGTCACCGAGCACCGCCGAACCCCCGGTCCGTGCATTGCCGGGCAGCAGCCCCAGCAGCGCTGAGGCGAGTACGGATTTGCCGCAGCCGCTCTCGCCGACCAGGGCCAGGCACTCCCCCGCCGCGAGGTCGAAGCGTGCGTCGCTGACGGCCGCGATGTGCCGCCCGCCGCGCATCCGGAAGCGGACGGAGAGCCCGCGGACGGAGAGGACCGGGGTCTGCGGGTCCGGGGTGGGCTTCACAGCATCAGCTCCGATCGGCGACGCGGGTTGATCCGTTCCCGCCAGGCGCCGGCGAGGCCCGCCAGAGCGAGTGTCGGGATGATCAGGAACAGGCCGGGGAAGAGCGTCGGCCACCAGTCCCCGGCGAGCAGCGAACCGCGCGCCGTCTGCACGAGATTGCCGAGGCTCGCCTGGTGGGTGGGGAGTCCGAGCCCCAGGAAGGAGAGCGCGGACTCGTGCCACATGGCGTGCGGCACCATGAGCACCGCGGCGAGGCCCGCCTGCGGAAGCACTGCGGGCAGCAGATGCCGGACGACGACCCGCCCGCGCGAGGCGCCGCCGGAGATCGCCGCGTCGATGAACGGGCGCGAGCGCAGCGACAGCACTTCGGAGCGGACGATCCGGGCCGTAGAGAGCCAGTGGGTGAGGGCGACGGACACGATCACGGGGCCGACGCCGGGCCGGAACATGGCGACGATGAAAATGCCGAGCAGCAGATGCGGTACGGACGAGAAGGTGTCCACGAGCCGCATGACGATCCGGTCGGTCCAGCCCCCGAACGCGGCGGCGAGCGCACCGACGGCGGTCCCGATGACAGTGGCGGTGAGCCCGGCGACGATGCCGACGAGCAGTGATATGCGGAGCCCGTAGACACAGCGCAGCAGCAGGTCACGGCCGACGTCGTCGGTGCCGAACGGGTGCTGCCAGGAGGGTGGTCGGAGTTTGGCCGCGAGGTCGACGGCCTGCTGGTCGAGCTGGACCAGCGGCGGTACGAGGAGTACCGCGAGCAGCACCGCGGCGACGATCCCGGCGGAGCTGACCACGCGGATACGGCGGGTCGTGCGGCGGGCGGGCCCGAGGACGAGTTCAGCCATCGAAGCCCACCCTCGGGTCGGCGATCGCGTACAGCAGATCGGAGAGGAGGTTGCCGAGGACGACCGCCGCGGTGGCGAGCACCGTGAGCGCCGCGAGCAGCGGGAAGTCGACGGAGGTGGCGGCCTGCACGGTGGCCGCGGCGATGCCCGGCCAGCTGAAGACCGTCTCGACGAGCAGGGCGCCGGTGATGAGTTCGGGGACGCGGGAGCCGATGAGGGTGAGCATCGGCAGCATCCCGGAGCGCAGTGCGTGGCCGAGCAGCACGGTGCGTTCGCGCAGTCCACGGGCGCGTGCGCCGCGCACCGGGTCCTCGTCCAGTGCGTCGGCGACGCCCTGGCGCACGTAGAGGAAGAACCACGGCAGCTGGGAGATCCCGAGCACGGCCGCCGGGAGCACCAGATGGGTGGCGACCTGGCCGAGGGTGACCGTGTCGCTGGCCGCGTCGGTGAGGCCGCCGGCCGGGAGCACATCGAGTTTCAGGGCGAAGAACCAGATGGCGAGCAGGCCGAGCCAGAAGGCCGGTGCGGCTTCGAGCGTGTACGCGGCGGAGCTGACGCACCGGTCGAGCAGGCCGCCGGGCCTGCGTGCGGCCAGCACGCCGAGGCCCGTACCCAGGACGACGGCGACGGCGAAAGCGCTCGCGGCAAGCAGCACGGACCAGCCCAGGCGTTCGCCGATGACATCGGCGACCGGCTGGCGCATCACGCTGGAGTCGCCGAGGTCGCCGCTCAGCGCGGAGGTCAGCCAGTTCCACCAGCGGGTCACCAGGGGCTGGTCGACGCCGAGGTTGACCCGCAGCTGATCGAGGTTCTCCTGCGAGGCGGTGAGACCGGCGGTGCCCGCGTACGCCTTGACCGGGTCGAAGGGGGAGGCGGCGGCGACGGCGAAGACACCGAACGTCACGGCGGCCAGGACGGGGACGGCGAGCAGCGCCCGCCGTCCCGCCATCCTGCCCATCGGCCCCCAGGGGAGGCGGTGGTTCACTTCTTCGGCGTCCAGTCCTCGACGTTCCACCACGGGCCGGATGCCAGACCGTGGTCGTGCGGTTCCACCTGGGTGGTGAGCGCGCCGAAACGGTCCTTCACGACGTAGAGATGGTCGATGTGGGTGAGGAAGGTGTAGCCGGGGTTCTTCACCAGTTCGCGCTGGACGGTGTCGTAGGCGGCCTTGCGCTCGGCCGTGTCACCGCTCCTGCGGCCCGCTTCGAGGGCCTGGTCCACGGCCTTGTTGTCGTACCACGCCATGTTGTTGAAGCCGTCGCCCGCGAGCGAGGACTTCAGCAGGGTGTACTGGTCGAAGTCGGGGTCGGCGGGCGATCCGCCGCCTGCGAGGACCGCGTCCTGCTCCATCCGGGGCTCGATGACCTCCCAGGTGCCGGCCTCGGTGGTGATGTCGATGCCGGCCTTCTTGGCATCGGAGGCGTAGGCGAGTGCGTGGTCCTGGCGGAGCTTGTCGCCGGTGAGGTACCAGAGCGGGAACGCGGCGCGTACGCCGTCCTTGGCGCGGATGCCGTCCTTGCCGGGCTTCCACCCGGCGTCGTCGAGGATCTTCTTCGCGGCGTCGAGGTCGTGGGTGCGTTCGGTGCCCTTGGCGAACCACTCGCTGTCGGTGGGGACGGGGCCGTAGGCGGCCCTGCCCTCGCCGTTGAGTATGGAGTCGACCATGGCCTGCCGGTCGACGGCGACATCGAGAGCGCGCCGGATCGCGGTATCACCCGCGACCTTGTTGTGGGTGGGCAGGGTCACGGTGCGGTAGTCGTACGTGGTGGCGGCGTACGTGCGCGTGCCGCTGTCGCGGGCGAAACCCTTGGCCAGGTTGGGCGGCAGGATCGCGCCGTCGAGCTCGCCGGAGCGCAGCCGGGTGGCGCGGACGTCGTCGTCCTTGATGATCGCCATGGTGAACTTCTTCACCTTCGGTGCGCCGCCCCAGTAGTCGGCGTTGGCCTTGAAGCTCAGCTTCTCGCCCTTGGACCACTTGGTGAGAACGTACGGTCCGGTGCCGATGGGGTGGGTGGTGAAGGCGCCGGTGTTGACGTCCTGCCTGCCCGCGACGTGCTCGGGGGCGATGGGCAGGACGGTGCGCTGGGCGAAGGGCGCGTAGGGGTACTTGAGCGTGAAGACGACGGTGTCGTCGCCGGTCGCTTCGACGCTCTTCACCGCGTCGAGTTCGGTCCGGGACGCGTTGTTGGTCTTCTCGTCCAGGATGGTGCGGTAGGTGAAGACGACGTCCTCGGCGCCGAACGGCTTCCCGTCGCTGAACTTCACGCCGCGGCGGAGCTTGTACGTGTACGTCAGTCCGTCGTCGCTCACCTCGGGCAGGGCGGTGGCGAGCGCGGGCCGCAACTTCATGTTCCCGTCGAGGGCGAGCAGCCCGTCGAAGATCTTGGAGTTGCCGTCCTTGCCGTAGCCGAGGAGCGGGCTGAGGCTGTCGGGCTCGTAGGCGATACCGACCACCGCCGAGTCCCCGGCCCCCGAACCGGAGTTGCTGCCGTCCGAGCCACCCGGTTGTGAACAGGCTGCCGCGGTCAACGACAGCACGGTCGCCAGTGTCGCGGCGACCGCTCCCCGTATCGATCGGGCCGTCATACTCTGCACATCCCTTATTGAAGATCGACTGTTATTGCGAGTCAGTCGCAATTAAACAACAGGTAAAGGGATGCCCGGTACCCCGCCGGACGGGGAAGCGGCGGAGCGGAGGTGCGTGAGCACGCACCTCCGCTCCCAAGTACCGCTGTGTCGCGGGCCGTTCCCCGCGTCCGGTTACGGCGCGGACAGTTCCACGAGTTCGGCAATGGCCTCGCGATGGTGTCCGGCCGTGCCGTACGCGATCGAGTCGGCCTTGGCGCGCTTGAGGTACAGGTGCGCCGGGTGCTCCCAGGTCATGCCGATGCCGCCGTGCAGCTGGATGCACTCCTCCGCCGCGTGGACCGCTACCTTCGAGCAGTACGCCTGCGCGACGGCCACCGCCAACGGCGTGTCGGGGCTGCCGGTCGCGAGGGCGTCCGCGGCGTTTCGCGCGGCGGCGCGGGCCGACACGACCTCCAGCCAGAGCTGCGCCATGCGGTGCTTGAGGGACTGGAACGAGCCGACGGGCCGGTTGAACTGGTGTCGTTCACGGGTGTAGCGGACCGTCTCGGTCAGGCACCACTCGGCGAGTCCGAGCTGTTCGGAGGCGAGCAGGCCAGCACCCGCCAGCAGCCCTCGGCGCACCGCGGAGACTGCGGACGCACCGTCGGCCAGGCGGGTTCCGGCGGCTTTGGCGAGGTTGACGGTGGCGAGCGGGCGGGTCAGGTCGAGCGGGACGAGCGGCTCGACGGTGACAGCGGCGGAGCCGGTCTCCACCGCGTACAGACCGTCGGTCGTCGGCACCAGCAGCACATCGGCCGTGGCCGCGTCGGCGACGCCGGTCACCATCCCCTCCACCGCGCCGGCCACGACACCGGCCGGCTGCGCGGCGTCGGGCGCCGGGGCGGAGAACGGCACGGCGAGGGCCGCGGTCCTGCGTCCGATGGCGAGGTCGCCGAGGAGTTCGGCGACCGGTCCGTCCTGCGCCGCAAGCGCGAGGAGCGTCTCGGTGGCGACGACCGCACTCGTCAGATACGGCGTGGGGGCGACGCTGCGGCCCAGCTCCTCCAGCACCACCGCGGCCTCCCGGTGTCCTGCACCCTGCCCGCCCAGCTTCTCCGGCACCAGCAGCCCGGCGGTGCCGATGTCGGCGGCGAGGGCCTTCCAGAGCTGCGGGTCGTACAGCGTGTCGGACTCGATGCGGGCGAGCACCGTCGGCGCGTCGCACCGGTCGGCGAGCAGCGAACGCACCGCTGCCCGCAGATCGTCCTCGGCCTCCGAGTACAGCAGATCGGGTGCCTGGGTCTCTTCGGTCGGTGCGGTCATCGGGCCAGGTCCTTCCAGGCGACGTCCTTGTCGTTGCGCGGTTCGACGGGCAGGCCGAGGACGCGCTCGGCAACGATGTTGAGCAGCACCTCGCTGGTGCCGCCCTCGATGGAGTTGCCCTTGGAGCGGAGGTAGCGGTAGCCGGCGTCACGTCCGGTGAAGTCGACGATCTCCGGGCGGCGCATGGTCCAGTCGCTGTACAACAGACCCTCCTGGCCGAGGAGTTCGACTTCCAGGCCGCTGATCTCCTGGTTGAGGCGGGCGAAGGCGAGCTTCATGCCGGAGCCTTCGGGACCGGGCTGTCCGGCGACGAGCTGCTGGCGCAGCCGAGTGCCGGTGAGCCTGGCCACCTCTGCCTCGACCCAGAGGGTCAACAGGCGCTGATGGAGGTCGTGGGTGCGCAGTTCGGGGCGCTCGCGCCAGGTGCGGGCGACCGGGCCGATCATGCCGCCCTCGCGCGCGATACGTGCTCCGCCGATGGAGACCCGCTCGTTCATCAGGGTGGTCTGGGCGACCTTCCAGCCTTCGCCGACCGGGCCGAGGCGCCTGCTGTCCGGGATGCGTACGCCGGTCAGGAAGACCTCGTTGAACTCGGCCTCGCCGGTGATCTGGCGCAGCGGCCTGACCTCGACGCCGGGGTCGGACATGTCGCAGATGAAGTAGCTGATGCCGCGGTGCTTGGGCTGGTCCGGGTCGGTGCGGGCGATGAGGATCGCCCAGCGGGCCAGATGGGCGCTGGACGTCCAGACCTTCTGTCCGTCGACCACCCAGTCCTCGCCGTCGCGGACGGCGCGGGTGCCGAGTGCGGCGAGGTCGGAGCCGGCGCCCGGTTCGCTGAAGAGCTGGCACCAGACCTCCTCGCCGACCCACAACGGCCGCAGGAAGCGCTGCTTCTGCTCGTCCGTGCCATAGCCGAGGATGGTGGGGGCGGCCATGCCGAGGCCGATGCCGATCCGGCGCGGATCGTTGTCGGGGGCGCCCGCGGCGGCGAGTTCGGCGTCGACGACGGACTGCAGGGAGCGCGGCGCGTCGAGGCCGCCGAGGCCGGCCGGGTAGTGCACCCAGGCGAGTCCGGCGTCGAAGCGGGCCCTGAGGAAGTCGGTGCGGTCGGTGGTGACCGGGGGGTGTGCGGCCAGCAGGTCCTGGGTGCGGCGGCGGAGTTCGGCCGCGTCAGGGGTTGTCATCGGGCGGCTCCTGTCGGGAGGACGACGATCCGGCCGGTGCTGATGCCGTCGGCCACCCGCTGGACGGCGACCGCGGCCCCGGCCGGCTCGACCCGCTCACTGATCAGCGGCTTGATGACGCCCTGAGCCGCGAGCCGGGTGAGTTCGTCGTGACAGGCGCGGACCGCGGCCGGGTCCTTGGTGTTGTACAGGCCCCAGTGGAGTCCGAGGACCGAGTAGTTCTTGACGAGGGCGTGGTTCAGCGCCGGGGTGGGGATGACGCCGCTCGCGAAGCCGACGACGATCACCCGGCCCTCGAAGGCGATGCACTTCACGGACTTGGCGTACGCGTCGCCACCGACCGGGTCGTACACCACGTCGGCGCCGCGTCCGCCGGTGGCTTCCTTGACCGCGGCGACGATGTCCTCGCTGCGGCGGTCGATGACCAGGTCGCAGCCGAGCTCTGTGGCGATCTTCACTTTCTCGGAGCCGCCGACGACACCGATGACGGTGGCCCCGGCCGCCTTGCCGAGCTGGACGGCCGCGCTGCCGACACCGCCGGCCGCGGCGTGGACCAGGAGGGTCTCGCCCGCCTGGAGGTGCGCCCTGCGGTGCAGGCCGAACCAGCCGGTCTGGTAGCCGATGTGCAGGGCAGCGGCCTCGGCGTCGTCGAGGGCGTCCGGGGCGGGCAGCAGGGCCGCCTCGTCCGCGACGACGTACTCGGCGAATCCGCCGTTCGGCAGGGCGGGTGTGGCGAGCACCCTCCGTCCGTCCGCCGTCCTGCCGCAGATCTCCACCCCGGGTGTGAACGGCAGCGGCGGCCGCACCTGGTACTGGCCGCGGCAGAGCAGCACGTCGGGGAAGTTGATGTTCGCCGCGAGCACCTCGATGAGCACCTGCCCGGCGCCGCTTGTGGGCCGGTCGGTCTCTTCGAGCCGCATCACCTCGCTCGGCTCGCCGTTCCGGTGCACTCGCCATGCCTGCATGAGGGGCCTCCACAACACTGTCGGCATTACCACTGCTCCGGCGCATACTAAGCGGTCGCTTGCCCCTCTGGGAACAACCTGCCGGTGCCGGTTTCGGCCTGAGGCGAACATGGATGTGCCAGGTCCGGCCCGAAGGAGTTCGGGCCGGACCTGGCGTGGGACGGGTCCACGGGCCTGGCCGGGAGGTGGACGGCGCGATCCCGCCCGCACCGTGCCCGTCAGACCTCAGTCCTGGCCGGCCACCACCACTTCGGCGATCTGCGGCGCCGCCGACCCCGCGCTCCAGACCAGGCGTACCGCGTCGGCCGTACGGCCCGCGGTGGATACCTCGGTGTACGGGCCGGCGAGCGCGCCGACGGTCTGCCACGTTCCGTCTGTGCCCCGCAGCTGGATGTCGGCTCGGCCCGCCGACCCGGTCGGCCGCAGGACGGTGACGGACCGCACGGGACGTGCGGCGACGAGCCCCACCTCCAGCGACTCCCCGGCCTCCGGAGCGCGAGCGGCCCGGTAGACGGTGCCGGGGTCTTGGTCGGACGCCGCCCGCAGCGAGGATCCGGTCGCGGCGGGCGGCCCGCCGGTCACCGCCCCGTCCTCGGTCACGACGCTGAACTCCCGTACGACGAGCCAGTTGTCCTGGCCCGCGGTCGCCCGTGCCCGCACATAGCGGGCCTTCGTTCCGGCGGGCACGGCCGCGGTGACCTCCGGCTTTCCGGAGAAGGCGGTGAGCTGCTGCCAGCTCTGCCCGTCGGCCGAGTACTCGAGCACCCCTTCGTGGAGGTAGTCGTCGGTACTGCCCGGCTTGGCCATGGCGAGGGTGATGTCGCCGATGTCCCGCGCCCGGCCCAGGTCCACGGTGATCTGGTCACCTGCGGCGGGGGCACCGTCGCTCCAGAAGTAGGTGGAGTCGTCGCGGTCCAGCATCCGCGCGAGCGTGTTGCTCTGGTACGTGCCCAGGCTGGTCGATGCCGAGGGCCGCCCGCTCACCCCGAGGATCCGGTCGTGCTCGGCGTTCGCCGCGTCGATGAACCGGTCCAGTACCCCGTCGCCGACGGCGACCGGCACCTTGCGGCCGTCGAGGCCGGTGTACGTGAAGGACTTCGCCGCGGTGACCTGTGCGGGCAGCTGCTGCCGGAGCTCCCAGGCCTGCGCTCCCTTTCCGGCTCGGGCCGCCTCGACCATGCGCAGGGCAGTGCGGGCGGCGGTCGCCCAGGACTCGGTCGCATCCAGCCAGGGGCCGGAGTCGGCGATGAAGCCGCGGTCCGGGAGGCTGCTGCGCAATCGGTCGGGCGCAGAGCCGAGCGCACCGAGCACCGAGGAAAGCCGGGCGGTGTCACCGGACTTCCAGTAACCGGCGAATTCCGCCGCCAGTTCGGGGGCCTGGTCCTTGTTGAGTGCCGAGCTGTAGTTGACGTCGGCGAACGCCCGCAGCGCCTTCTCCGTGCGGGGGTCGCCGCCCGCATACTCCTTCAGCCCCGCGCCCCATGAGGCGCGGGGGTCGTACGCGGCGTCGTTCCAGGCGTAGTCGGAAACGGTATGGAGCGCGATCTTCGAGGCGTACGGCTGGATCATCGGGTTTGCGGTGATCCCGGCCAGCCTGCCGGGCAGCCCCTTCTCCCGTCCGTTGAACGGGCCGAGCAGCAGCCGGTTGGTCGCATAGTCGTTGACCGGGTAGTTGTCCCACGTCAGGATCGGGTGGTTGAAGACCGTGCGGGCGGCGTCGGCCTGTGCGACGGTCATGGTCGGCGCGACGACACCGACACCGGTCCATTCGACGAGGACATCGGGGTCGAGCTGCTCGGACAGCGCCTTCTTGTACGGCGACGCGGAGACGTCGTAGTACTCGGTCGGGACCATCTGGAGCGGCTGGGCGCCCGGGTGGGTGGAGATGAACTCCTTGTTGACCCGGTTGAGCAGATAGGCCTGCGCCGCGCCTGCCGCACCGCCGCCGGTCCCCCACTTCGCCTTGTCCTCAGCACAGTTCCAGTTGGTGTAGCTGATGTCGTCGAGCGGCACCGCGAAGGTCCGTACGCCGATGTCCCAGATCGTCTGGAACTTGTCGACCAGCGCCTTGGCGTCGGCGTCCGAGCTGTAACAGACGGAGAGGCCGGGCGAGAGCGCGTACGTGAACTCCACATGCCGCTGGACGGCCCGGTCGGTGAGCTCCTTGATCTGGGCCAACCGGTCGGCGGGGTAGGCGTCGCGCCACTTCGCACGGAGATACGGGTCGTCCTTCGGCGAGTACACATAGATGTTCATCTTGTGCTCGCCGTAGTAGTCGAGCTGGTCGAGCCTGGCCTCGTGCGACCACGGGGTGCCGTAGAAGCCCTCGATGACGCCGCGCAGCGCGGTGCCGGGCCAGTCGCGTACCGCAAGTCCGGCGACCTCTGCACCCGGATGCTTCGCCTGCGGCAGGACCTGACGCAGGGTCTGCGCGGCGTAGTACGTGCCGGTGGTGTCCTTGCCGGCGAGGACGATGCGACCGGCGCCGATGCCGAGGACATAGCCGTCGGCGGGCAGCGCGGACGGGCCGTCGAGGTGCTGGGCGGCGAGCGCGGCGGAGTCACCGACATGGACGGTGAGCCCGCTCCTGCCGGGTCTGTCGCTGCGTACGACGCGCTGTGCACCGGCCCGGCGCAGCGCGGTCTCCACCACCTTGAGGGATGGTTCGTCGGAAGTTGCGCCCGCCACCAGGGTGACGGTGAGGCTGATGGCGATCCGGTCGGATCGACTCTTCACGGACTGCGGGGTCGGCGTGATGACGGGGGTCCGCTGACCCACCGCGGCCTTCGCCGGAGTGGCGGGTCGGGTGCTGTCGGCTGCCTGGGCGGGCGGCACAACGGTCAGCAGACCGCCGGCGAGCAGGGTCGCCGCCGTGCCTAGCGCGGTGAAACGGGGTGGGCGAGGCGTCACTGGTCCTCCATTGATCACTCAAGTCACCGGAGTCGCACAACACAACAACACCGAATTCAACATCGTGTCGCTTGCATGTCAATGGTCTGGACAACATCAACACGTGGACCTGGGCTTTTATCGGCGTTACCCACGTCTCCTTCGCTCCCGAAATACCCCCTGGGGTATCAATGCTATTCTGACCAACAGATACCCCCTGGGGTAAACCGAACAGAAGGAGCCGTGTCGTGTTCTTCGTCGACACCATGGAGACAGCGGGCCTCGGCAACCGCAGTTATCTGGCGGGCGGGCAGCGGGCCGCCGTGGTCGTGGATCCGCCGCGCGACATCGACCGGGTCATCACCGCGGCCGCCCGGCGCAGTGTGCAGATCGCCCTGGTCGTGGAGACGCATCTGCACAACGACTATGTGACCGGTGGCCTGGAGCTGGCGCGTGTCACCGGGGCGCGGTACCTGGTGCCCGCCGCCGCGGAGGTCTCCTTCAGCCGGGTTCCGGTGGCCGACGGTGACACGGCACCGGTCGACGACGGGCTCACCCTCCGCGCGCTCGCCACTCCCGGGCACACCCCGCACCACACGTCCTATGTGCTGGAGGAGGACGGTCACCCCGTCGCCGCCTTCACCGGCGGCTCACTGCTGATCGGCAGTGTGGGCCGGCCCGATCTGGTGGAGCCGCGGCTCACCGCCGAACTGGCCCGCGCCCAGCACGCCTCCGCACACCGGCTCGCCGCCGAGCTCGAAGACGCCGTTCCTGTTCTGCCGACGCACGGCTTCGGCAGCTTCTGTTCCTCCTCGCAGGCCGAGGGAACAGCCACGACCGTCGGCGACGAGCGGAAGCGGAACGACGCGCTGGTCAAGGACGTGGACACCTTCGTCGCCGAACTGCTCGCCGGTCTGGACGACGTACCCGCCTACTACGCGCACATGGGGCCGGCCAATGCGGCGGGCCCTGATCCGATCGATCTGACCCCGCCCGGCGCGGCCGATGCCGAGGAGATCTCCCGGCGGCTGGCCGCGGGCGAGTGGGTGGTGGATCTGCGCAGCCGGGTGGCGTTCGCCGAGGGCCATGTCGCCGGATCGTTCAACTTCGAGGGCGAGGGACAGCTCGCGACGTATCTGGCCTGGCTGATCCCTCGGGGGAAGCCCGTCACCCTGCTGGCGGGCACGGCCGCCGATGTCGCGCATGCGCAGCGGGAGCTGTCCCGCGTCGGCATGGGCCGGCCGGTGGCCGCGGCCATCGGCGATCCCGAGGACTGGGTACACGAGCCGGCAGAGCTGCGGTCGTTCCGCAGGTCAGACTTCGCAGGTCTGGCGGCTGCCCGGGCGCGCGGCGAGGACCTGGTGGTTCTCGATGTGCGCAGGGACGCCGAGCACAGCGGCGGTGCCATCACGGGGGCGGTGCACATTCCCGTCCACGAATTGCCCCGGCGGCTGGACGAAGTGCCGCCGGGCGTCGTGTGGGTGCACTGCGCTGGCGGGATGCGGGCGGCGATCGCGGCGTCACTGCTGGATGCGGCAGGACGGGAGGTGGTGGCCGTCGACGACGGTTTCGGTGCGGCGGTACAGGCTGGTCTGAGCCCGACCGTCCCGGCTTCCCCGACCGTCCCGGCTTCCCCGGCTTCCCCGGCTTCCCCGGCTTCCCCGGCTTCCCCGGCTTCCGCAGCCTGACCGCCCGACGTCCGTACCCCGTACGCCGCTCCCGAGGAGTGTTTTCCTTGCCTTCCCTGTCCTTCTTCCGTCGCGGCCCCGGCCGCGTCACCCCGGCCGAGGCCGCCCGGCGGGCCGCCGACGGTGCGGCGGTCCTGCTGGACGTACGTGAATCGTCCGAGTGGTACGCCGGGCACGCGCCGGGTGCGATCCATCTGCCGCTGTCCCGGCTCGCCGAGGGCGCATCGCTGCCGGACTCGGCGACGGGCCGTCCGGTGGTGGTGATCTGTCGCTCCGGCAACCGGTCCCGGCGGGCGGCCCGGATGTTCGCCGACCGTGGCTCACAGGCCGTCGACGTCGCGGGGGGCATGATCGCCTGGGCCGCCGCCGGCCTGCCCGTGCAGGGCCGGCACGGGGCGGCGGGCATCGTCGCATGACCACGCTGATCCTGGCGCTGGCCGCCGGGGCGGTGGTGGGTCTGGCACTCGGCGGGCTGGGCGGCGGCGGAAGCGTTCTCGCCGTCCCCGCGCTGATCTATCTGCTCGGCTTCACCCCGGCCGCCGCCACCACCGCCGGCCTGCTCATCGTCATCATCACGTCCCTCACCGGGCTGGTGGCCCATGCCAGGGAGGGCAGGGTCCGCTGGCGTACGGGAGGGCTCTTCGCCGCAGCCGGAATCGTTCCGGCAGCGGTCGCCGGGGCGCTGTCGGTGCGGATTCCGTCCGGGGTGCTGACCGCGGCGTTCGCGGTGCTCGCGGTGGTCGCCGCGGTACGGATGCTCCGCCCCCGGCCGGAGCCCGCGGCACAGGACGGGGACGGCACGGACTCCGTGCCCGCCGGGCAGGCCGCGCGGGCCGGCGCCGGGCTCGGTGCCGTGACCGGTTTCCTCGGCGTGGGCGGCGGGTTTCTCGCGGTACCCGCCCTGGTCACCGTACTGGCCGTCCCGATGACCGCGGCGGTCGGTACCAGCCTGCTGGTCATCACGGTGAACTCCACGGCCGCCCTGGTCACCCGGCTCGCCACGCCCACCGCGCTGGACTGGGCGGTGATCGCCCCGTTCACGGCGGCGGCGGTGCTCGGGGCCTGGGACGGGCGACGCCTGGCCGCGAAGGTGTCCACAGCCGGGTTGCAGCGGATCTTCGGTGCGGTACTGCTGGCCGTGGCCGTGTTCATGCTCGTCGACGCCGTGGTGTGAGCCACGGCGTCACCCCCCGGCCACCAGCCCCCGCCTTCTGGCTCAGGCCAGCGACAGAAAGAGTTTCTCCAGTCGCGCCCGCATCTGGTCGCGGTCCGCGGGTTCACTGCCGCCGTCCGCCATGCAGTGCTGCAGGCCCGTCGCGATGATCGCGAAACCGGCCCGGTCGAGCGCCCGTGAAACGGCCGCCATCTGTGTGATGACGTCCTCGCAGTCCCGGCCCTCCTCGATCATCCTGATGATCCCGGCGAGCTGGCCCTGTGCGCGGCGAAGTCGGTTGAGGACCGATTTCAGTTCGTCGGCCGCCATGTCGAGTTCCACAACATCCTCCTCCTGATACCCCAAGGGGTATTCTAACCTGAATGGGGAAGGAAGGGCCGAGTCCCTCCTCAGCCCCGGTGAACGAAAGGAAACACTGCTCGTGACCAGCCCCGTCTCCCTCTCCCCCGCCCAGGCCGCGGCCCGTCTCGCGGAGTTCACCGTCATCGATGTGCGGGCCCCCGGCGAGTACGCCTCAGGGCACGTTCCCGGTGCTCTGAACATCCCGCTGGACCGCCTCCACGAGGCCGTGCCCGCTCTGAAGTCCGCCGCGGCCCGCGGGTCGCTTCTCGTGGTGTGTGCCTCCGGCGTCCGCTCCACCCGGGCCTGCGACATTCTCGCAGCGGCCGACATCGACGCCGTGACCCTGTCCGGCGGCACCTCGGCCTGGGAGGGCGAGGGCCGCGATCTCGACCGTCCCGCCGGCACCCGGGCAACCTGGCCGATGGAGCGTCAGGTCCGGCTCGCCGCCGGTTCGCTCGTGGTGGCCGGCCTGCTCGCCGGGGTGCGCTTCCCGGCCGCGCGCTGGATCTCCGCCGGCGTCGGCTCCGGGCTCGTCTTCTCCGCCGTGACCAACACGTGCGGCATGGCGGCGGCCCTGTCGAAGCTTCCGTACAACCGGGCCCCGCACTCGGCCGCGAACCTGGACGCGACGCTGGACGCTCTCCAGAGCTGAGCCGCCCCGTAGCGGGAGGAGCCCCCGCACGGTAGAAGCCCTCTGTAGCGGGGGGAGCCGGTCACGCACCCGCGCGACCGGCTCCTCCCGTTGCGGGAACGGATCAGACGTCTTCCCGTACCAGGGCAAGCAGGCGGTCCAGTACGCGCGGTCCTCCCGCACGCAGCCCGTCGTGCTCGAACTCGTTGGTCACCCAGGTACGCAGACCGCGGATCGACTCCGCCGTGCGCAGCGCGTGCCCGGTGTCGACATACATGTCGTCGTGGTAGACGGCTGCGGCGACCGGCACGTCGTTGGCGGCCAGCCGCTCGGTGTCGTACAGCGGCGCCCAGTCGGTACGGGAGGCCAGCAGCTCGGCCGTCTCGCTCAGCGGGCGCAGCGCCGGGTCCACCTCGAAGTGCCACGGGTGGATGCTCTCACCGGTGAAGAGCACCGGTCCGTCGCCCTTGAGCGCCGTGGCCGCGTCGAACTGCGGGAATTCGGCACGGACCCGCTCGGCGGCCCAGCCGGTGGGCTGTTCGCCCTGACCGTAGATCGCCTCGTGCATCAGCGCGTACAGCGGATGCCCGGCAAACGAGTTGGCCGTGCGCATCGCTTCCTGGAACGTGTCGGAGAGTTCGGTGCCGAGCGGCGTACGGACGAAGGCGTTCTCCAGCAGGTAGTGCAGCTGGTGGCTGCCGTTACCGCTGCCCAGCATGATGCCGAGGGACTGGAACCCCTCGGGTGTCAGACGGTGCCCCGCGCTTTCCGGGCGGTGCTCGACGAGGTGAGCGGTGATCTCCCGGGCGCGCTCGACGTCCTGCGGATAGCGGGCGTAGTGGGCGGCGACCTTGCGCTCGATCCGCGGGTAGGCGGCCCGGTAGACGTCGTCGGCGTGCGCGTCCAGTGCGGGCAGTCCCCCGGTGATGAGGACGGCCTTGAGCCCTTCGGGGGCGGCCGACAGATAGCGGACGGCGCAGAAGCCGCCGAAGGACTGGCCGAGTACCGTCCACGGTTCGCCGCCGGTCAGCTGCGGGCGGATCAGCTCGCAGTCGCGCACGATGTTGTCGGAGCGGAAGTGGGCGAGATGGTCGGCCTGCTCGCGCGGGCCGCCGCGCAGCGGCAGGGTCTGCCGGTTGGCCGGGGTGGAAAGGCCGGTGCCGCGCTGGTCGAGGAGCAGCACACGGAACTCCTGCACGGCCCGCCCCAGCCATGCCTCCGTGCCGATGAAGCGCCTGGCGCCGAAGCCGGGGCCACCCTCCAGATAGACCAGCCAGGGCAGCTCTTCGCCGTCCTTGCCGCTCGCCACGGCCTCCCTGCCGAAAATCTCGATCTGCTCACCGCCCGGATCGGTGTGGTCGAGCGGGACCGTGAAATAGCGGTCGGTGAAGACGATGCCGGGGTGCCGGTAGCTGCTCACAAGGTGCTCCTGAATCAGATGTTCCACGGACAGTTCAGCACATGGCCGTGACACGGACAGTCGCGGCCCGTGTGCGGCACGCCCGGGGGCCTCCTACCGTGCAGGCATGATCCGGTTCGAGCAGGTCAGCAAGGTCTATCCGGACGGTACGAGCGCGGTCGACGGCCTTTCCTTCGAGGTCGCCGAGGGGGAACTGGTCACCCTGGTCGGACCGTCCGGCTGCGGCAAGACCACCACGATGATGATGGTGAACCGGCTGATCGAGCCGTCGTCGGGCCGGATCCTGGTCAACGGCGAGGACATCTCCGGCGTCGATCCGGTGAAACTGCGCCGCCGGATCGGCTACGTCATCCAGCAGGTCGGTCTCTTCCCGCACCGCACGATCCTCGACAACACCGCGACGGTCCCCTCGCTGGTCGGCTGGAAGCGGGCGAGGGCCCGCGAGCGGGCGGCCGAGCTGCTGGATCTGGTGGGCCTCGACCCGAAGACGTACGGCTCCCGCTACCCCGCCCAGCTCTCCGGGGGGCAGCGTCAACGGGTGGGCGTGGCGAGGGCGTTGGCCGCCGACCCGCCGGTGCTGCTGATGGACGAGCCGTTCGGCGCGGTCGACCCGGTGGTACGTGAGCGGTTGCAGGACGAGTTCCTGAGTCTTCAGGCGGCGGTCAGGAAGACGGTCCTGATGGTGACCCATGACATCGAGGAAGCGGTCCGGATGGGTGACCGGATCGCGGTCTACGGGGCGGGGCGCATCGAGCAGTTCGACAGCCCGGGGACGGTGCTCGGGTCTCCCGCGACCTCGTATGTGGCACAGTTCGTGGGCGCCGACCGGGGTCTGAAACGCCTTTCGGTCACCACCATCGAGCCGGACGATCTGGAGGAGCCGCCGGTCGCCCGGCTGAACGAGCCGGTGAGGTCGGCCGCGGCACGGCTGAGCAGTGCGGGTGCCCGCTGGGCGGTGGTGCTGAACGGCGAGGGCGACCTGCACGGCTGGGTGTCGGCGGACGCGCTGCGGATCGCCGGGGAACACGGCACGGTCGGCGACCTGGCCCGCCGGATGGACGCCTGGGTGCCGGTCGGTGCGCCGCTGAAGCAGGCGTTCAGCGAGATGCTCCAGCACGACGCCGGGTGGGTCGCGGTGCTGGACGGGTCACGGTTCCTCGGCGTGCTGACTCCGGCCAAACTCCACGAGGCGCTGCGCCGCTCGGTGGACGCCGATGCGCAGGGAGTGGGCCGGGACGAGGTGCAGTTCGACTCGGTGGCGGACGCGTAGGGCGTGCGCTGTGCGTCGCAGGCCACGCGCCGGTCAGGACTCGCCCTGCCGCCCGCGCCGGTAGCTGCTGCCGCTCCTGGGGCGGACCAGCAGACCGGCGAGTGGGGCTGTCCGCGTGCTGCCCGCACCCGTACGGTGTGATCAACCATCCCCACGGTTGCTCACTCACCCCTGCGAAGAAGGCGGTTCCGCATGTCCCTGTTCGATCTGCCCCTCGACGAACTGCGCGACTACCGCAGCCGTTCGGTGGAGCCGGAGGACTTCGACGCGTTCTGGTCCAAGACCCTCGACGAGGCCAGGTCCCACGACCTCGACGCCCGGTACGAGCTGCGTACGGGCACGGGGCTGAGCACCGTCGACGTGTACGACGTGACGTTCGCGGGCTTCGGCGGTCATCCGGTCAAGGGCTGGTTCGTTCTCCCGGCGGGCACCACCGAACCACTGCCGGTGGTCGTGGAGTTCATCGGCTACGGCGGCGGGCGGGGCCTGGCCCACACCCATCTGCTCTGGGCGTCGGCCGGTTTCGCCCACTTCGTGATGGACACCCGGGGCCAGGGCAGCGGCTGGCTCGTCGGCGACACCCCCGACCCGGTGGGCAGCGCGCCCTCGTACCCCGGTTTCATGACCCGGGGCATCGAGGACCCGCACGCGTTCTACTACCGGCGCGTGTTCACCGACGCGGTGCGCGCGGTGGAGGCGGCGCGCTCACATCCGCTGACCGATGCGGCGCGCACCGCGGCCGTCGGTGTGAGTCAGGGCGGCGGCATCACGCTCGCCGTCGGCGGGCTGATACCCGACCTCACGGCGATCGCGCCGGACGTCCCGTTCCTGTGCGACTTCCCCCGCGCGCTCACCGTCACCGACCGCAACCCGTACCGCGAGGTGGGCAGCTACCTCAAGACGCACCGGGGCCGGGCCGAACAGGCGAGGGCCACTCTCTCCTACTTCGACGGGGTGCACTTCGCCGCACGCGGGCGTGCACCGGCGCTGTTCTCGACGGCTCTGGAGGACATGACCTGCCCGCCCTCGACCGTCTTCGCCGCCTTCAACGCGTACGCCCACCAGGACAAGGCCATCGATGTGTACGACTTCAACGATCACGAGGGCGGCGGGCCGTTCCAGGAGGCCACGCAGCTGGGCTGGCTGCCGGGGAAGCTGACGGCCTGATCCCGAAGAAGGCCCTGGAGGGTACTGAAGATCTTGGCCGGATCAGGGAGCGGCGTTCGGTGCATGCAGCTGCAAGGCGCCGGAGCGGCCTCAGGTGGGGTCTCCCCTGCTCGAACGAAGTTGAGAGCTTGGGGAAGGAGCTATCGGGCCGTTTCGGCAACGCCGCAGATGTGCGTGCCGGGCGTCGCGAGCCCGGCCACGCGGGATGAGGTTCTTGGACTCCAGGTAGGTGCGTGCCACGTCCTCGGGGAGCCGTCGCCAGCTGTCGACCTGCTCGTTGAGCCGGGCCAGGTCGGCGGTCGTCAGAACAGTGTTGACCTTGCCCAGCACCTTGCGTACGCCTTCGCTGCCCGCCCGGGACCGGTTGACGACGGGGACGAGGTAGTCGGCGTTCTGCAGGTGCTTGTCGTCGGCGAGCAGGACGAGGCCGAAGTCGTCGAGGGTGGCGTCGGTGGTGGTGGTCAGGAGCATCTGGTCCTGACCGTTCTGGACGGCCTGTTTGGCCTGGGTGGTGCCGACACCCTTGGGGTCCACGGCCGTGATGCGGATGCCGTACGTCTTCTTCAGCCCGGGTGCGCAGTAGGGGCGTTGTACGCATTCGTCGCCGGCGGCCAGACGCACGGGCAATCCGGATCCGCCGAGGTCGCCGAGGGTCTTCAGGTGGTGTTTCGCCGCGTACGGGGCGGCGACCGCGAAGGCGTTCTGGTCGACGGCGCGCCCGGGGT
The DNA here is from genome assembly GCF_044741025.1 of Streptomyces sp. NPDC088246. NCBI lineage: Bacteria > Bacillati > Actinomycetota > Actinomycetes > Kitasatosporales > Streptomycetaceae > Streptomyces > Streptomyces sp. NPDC088246. The sequence continues at coordinate 131,263 of NZ_JBIURV010000010.1, read as the reverse complement.
CGAGGACGGTGAGGCCACGGGGTGCGGCGAGGACGCGCAGGGCCTTCATCGTGGCGGTGAGGTCGGGCGAGCCGACGGGGGCTGCGTCGGCGCCGTTCTTCTTGGCGTTCAGCCAGTCCGCGAAGGTGGCCGCGTACTCCGGTACGACGTCGATCTGGCCGCTCTCCAGCGCCGGTTCGTAGATCTCACGGTTGGTGACGGAGATGATCTTCGTCGAGTAACCGGCCCGGTCGAGCAGCAGCGCGTACATCTGTGCGAGCAGATCGCTCTCGGTGAAGCCCGCGGAGCCGATGGTGAGGTGTTTGCTGTCGCCCGGCGGTGCAGTGACCTCGCCCTGGTTCTCCAGAGAGGGGCCGGTGGTGCAGGCGCTCGCCGACAGCAGGAGCGCGAGGAGCACGGGGAGGTCCCTTCGCGGCCTCATCCTGATTCCTCGCCGCGGAACCGGTCGGGGGCGAGGCGTTGTGCCACTTCGAAGAGCCCTTCGACGCTCAGGGCGAAGGCGGCTACGAGCACGGCCCCGGCGACCACCTGCGCGGTGGAGGCGAGGTTGAAGCCCGCGGTGATGATGCGGCCGAGTCCCCCGCCGCCCGCCAGCGCCGCGAGGGTGGCGGTGGCGACGAGCTGGACGGCGGCGATCCGTACGCCGGTGAGAATCAGGGGCAGGGCGAGCGGCACCTCCACCCCCAGCATCAGCTGTCTGCCCGTCATACCCATTCCGGTGGCCGCCCGTACGACATCGCGGTCGACCTCGCGCATGCCGACGTAGGCGTTGGTGAGCAGCGGCGGTACGGCAAAGAGGACGAGGGCGATGATGGTCGGCCACTCGCCGTGCCCGCCGATCGGGGTGAGGAGCAACAGCACCAGGACGGCGAAGGTGGGGACGGCCCGGCCGATGTTGGAGATGTTGACGGCGAGCGCGCCGCCCTTGCCGAGATGGCCGAGGACCAGGGCGATGGGCAGGGCGATCAGACAGCTGATGAGCAGGCAGACGACGGTGAGGAACAGATGCTGGCCGAGACGGTTCCAGATGCCGCCGTCGCCGGACCAGTGCGCCGGGGTCGTGAGCCAGGACCAGGCGGCGGCGAGGGTGTTCACGACCGCCTCCGGGTCCACGGGGTCAGGATTCGTTGCGCGAGAAGAAGCAGCACATCGGCGGCGACGGCGATGACGACGCAGAGGACGGAGGCGGTGAGCACCTGGGCCTTGAAGTACGTGTTCATCCCGGAGTAGATGAGGTTGCCGAGTCCGCCGTAGCCGACGATCGCACCGACCGTGACCAGGGCGACCGCGGAGACGGTCGCGATACGCAGTCCGGCCATGGCGGCGGGCAGGGCCAGGGGAAGCTCCACGGCGACGAGCAGACGCACGGGGCCGTACCCCATGCCACGTGCGGCCTGCCTGGTCTCCGCGGGCACGGCGCGCAGTCCGGCGAGGATGTTTCTTACGAGGAGGGTGAGCGAGTACAGGACGAGTCCGGCGACGACGAGCGAGGCGGAGAGTCCGTACACCGGCAGCAGCAGCGAGAACATGGCGAGCGACGGCACGGTGTAGAGGATGGTCGTCACGCCGAGGACCGGGCCGGCCGCCCAGCGCCGGCGACGCGCCGCGAGGGCGAGCGGGACGGCGAGGACCAGTGCGAGGAGTACGGAGACCGCGGTGAGCTGCAGGTGCTGGACGACGGCGTCCCAGAGAATCTCGCGACGGCTGGTCAGGTAGGCACCGCAGAGCCACTCATTGCGCGCGAGGCAGTCGTCGGGAGGGGCGGTCACCCGTCCATTGGAGCGCGGGAGGGCGGGCGGACGCGCGTCCTGATCGACTGTCCGGGGGCCGTGTGAGAGGGCGTACGCGTGTGACGTGGTCGGCCGGAGAGGCGGCGGCGCCTCCGGGCCGTGCGGCGCGTCGGCCTATTCGGACGCTGCTGCCGAGGCCGCGGGGCGTTCGACCTTCTTCACCGTGATGTCGTCCGGTCCGAGCTGCCGCCCGTCTGCCGAGTGGACCTCCAGCGCCCGGGGCGGACGGCCGTGCCGCAGGTCGACCATCTCCGAGTGCGGTTCGCCGGGATCGAAGAAGTGGCCCTCGCCCCACTGCCGCAGCGCGACGATGACCGGGAAGAGATCCCTGCCCTTGGGCGTCAGCACATATTCGTGGTACGCGCTGCCGTCGGCAGCCGGCGCCGTGTCGAGGATGCCTCCCCCCACCAGATCGCGCAGGCGCGACGCGAGGATGTTCTTCGCCACGCCCAGGCTGCGCTGGAACTCCCCGAAGCGCCGACTGCCGTCGAACGCGTCGCGGACGATCAGGAGCGACCACCAGTCGCCGATCGCGTCGACCGAACGAGCCACCGGGCAGTCGCTCTCGTCGAAGCGTGTCCGCTTGACCATGCCGCCTCCCTCACATTATCGGTTGCAACATGCTACCAGGTGCGTCTACGGTCAGCCTGGTAGCAACATGCAACCAATGCGATCGAGGGGTGCCACGTGGCCGGCAGCGAGAGAACGATGAGATCCGAGAAGGCAGACGGAGGGACAGCGGCTCGCACCCTGTCCGGACGCACGACACTGCTGTTCGCGGTCGCGTCCGGCGTGGCGGTGGCCAATGTCTACTTCGCGCAACCCCTACTGGTCACCCTGGGCCAGGACTTCCGGATCAGTGCGGCGACCGTCGGCATCGTCGTCACCCTCACCCAGATCGGGTACGGCCTCGGGCTGTTCCTGCTCGTGCCCCTGGGCGATCTGGTCGACCGGCGGCGCCTCGTCGTGACCCAGCTGGCACTGCTCGCGACGGCACTCATCGCAACCGGGACCGCGGCCACCGCACCGATCCTGCTGACCGCCCTGGCCGCGGTGGGCTTTCTCGCCGTGGTGACGCAGACCCTGGTGGCCTTCGCCGCATCACTGTCCGCCCCGGACCGACGCGGCCGCGCGGTCGGCCTGGTCACCAGCGGAATCGTCATCGGAATCCTGCTGGCCCGCACGGTCTCCGGTGCACTGGCCGACCTGGCGGGCTGGCGAACGGTCTACCTCACATCGGCGGCACTGACCCTCGCGCTCACCCTGTCCCTCCATCGTGTGCTGCCACGACGCGCCACACCGCCCACATCCATGCGATACATGCAGTTGCTGCGTTCGACACTCGTCCTGTTCGCCGAGGAACGCGTACTCCGTGTCCGGGCTCTGCTCGCCCTGCTGATCTTCGCCGCGTTCAGCACTCTGTGGAGCTGCGTCGCGCTGCCGCTGAGCGAACCCCCGCTGTCGCTGTCGCACACCGCGATCGGAGCGTTCGGGCTCGCGGGGGCGGCGGGCGCGCTCGCGGCCGCTCCGGCCGGGCGCCTGCACGACCGCGGCCTCGCCGGGTGGACAACCGGTGTCGCACTGGTCCTGCTCACCGTGTCGTGGCTCCCCCTCTCCCTCATCCGGCAGTCGCTGTGGGCACTGGCGATCGGCGCGGTCGCCCTCGACCTCGCCGTGCAGGCCGTCCATGTGACCAGTCAGAGCCTGATCTACGCGGTCCGTCCCGACGCGGGCAGCCGTCTGATCGGCGGTTACATGGTCTTCTACTCGGTCGGCAGCGCTGCGGGCGCCCTCGCCTCGACAACCGTCTACGCGGTTGCCGGATGGGGTGCGGTGTGCGTTCTCGGCGCCGCGATCAGCGCACTCGCGCTCCTCGTGTGGGCGGCGACCCGTAGTGAAACGCCTGCGGCAGGCACGACTGGAGCTCCGAGCGCATCCGCCGGATGAGCGGGGGCGGCGCCCACCGCACCGGCGCGACAGGCCCGGCGGGACCGGGAGCCGGACTTGCTGCGTATGGGGGGCACCCGCGCGCCTACCGCCCGGTACGGCCGCACATGACGGTAGACCGGGGTTCACGCCCCTTCCCCGTACGCATACCGAGGAGCCCCCGCATGTCGTCGCCCGGCCGCACCGATGGCACCTACCGCTTCGACGATCTGCGCGCGCTGTACCTCAACTGCACGCTCAAGTGCTCCCCGGAGATCAGCAATACGCAGGGGCTGATCGACCACAGCCGCGCGATCATGGAGGAGCACGGCGTCACCACCGAGGTGGTCCGGGCCGTCGACCACGACGTCGCGACCGGCGTCTGGCCGGACATGAGGGAGCACGGCCGGCAGACGGACGCCTGGCCGGAGCTGTACGAGAAGGTGATGGCCGCCGACATCCTGGTGCTGTGCGGGCCGATCTGGCTGGGGGACAACAGCTCGGTGATGAAACGAGTCGTCGAGCGCCTCTACGCCTGTTCCAGCATCCTCAACGACAAGGGCCAGTACGCGTATTACGGCCGGGTGGGCGGCTGTCTGATCACCGGGAACGAGGACGGCGCCAAGCACTGCGCAATGAATCTGCTCTACAGCCTCCAGCACCTCGGCTACACGATCCCTCCGCAGGCCGATGCGGGCTGGATCGGGGAGGCGGGGCCCGGCCCGTCGTATCTGGACCCGGGGTCGGGCGGTCCGGAGAACGACTTCACCAACCGCAACACCTCTTTCATGGCCTGGAACCTGATGCATCTCGCCACGATGCTGAGGCGTGCGAACGGCATCCCGGCCCACGGCAACCAGCGCTCCGAGTGGGATGCGGGCTGCCGCTCGGACTATCCCAACCCGGAGCACCGCTGACCGCGCCCCCGGCCGACGAGACCGCGTCCGAGGGGAGGCGCGGCGGGCGTGCGGCCCACGCCTCCCCCGGGCGTTCGTCAGTGCTGTTCGGCTGCCGGCTCCAGGACGAAGACCGGAATCTGCCGGTCGGTCTTGAGCTGGTAGTCGGCGTAGTCGGGGAACGCCTCGACCGCGCGCTGCCACCACACCGCCTTCTCCTCGCCGGTGGCCTCACGGGCGTCCATGTCCTGTCGTACCGGGCCGTCCTGCAGCTCCACCCGAGGGTCGGCCACGATGTTGTGGTACCAGACGGGGTGCTTGGGCGCGCCACCCTGCGAGGCGACCACGGCGTATGTGCCGTTGTGCTCGATCCGCATGAGCGGGGTCTTGCGGATCTTGCCGCTCCTGGCCCCGCGGGTGGTCAGGATGATGACCGGCAGGCCCCGCATCGTGATCCCCTCCGTCCCGCCGGAGCTCTCGAACAGCTCGACCTGATCGCGGACCCACTGCGCGGGGCTCGGCTCGTACTCACCCTTGAGAGGCATGGCATCTGTCCCATCGTCGACATTCGGTTACGCAGACACGCGGACATGCGGGCACAGGTGCGTCCCGCTGCTCCGAGAACTCTTTCATCATTCCGCCCACCGTGGGCCCGGCGGATCCGCGTGTCATGGCGGCAGTCGGGCCGACGTCAGGGGTGCGGCGGATTCAGCCGCAGTTGCAGCATCGCTTCGAATCTGGCCTCCGGGTCGTTGAGATCGATGCCCGCCACCACGGCCAGCCGCTTGAGCCGGTAGCGGAAGGTGTTGGGGTGGATGTGTACGGCGGCAGCTGCGGCGGCCACATCGCCGAAGGTGCTCAGCCAGGCCTCCAGAGTGTGCGTGAGGGCGGTGTTGTGCTGGGCGTCGTAGGCGCGCAGCCGGATGACCGGGCCGTCGGGGAGATCGTCCTCGGCGGCGATCCGGTCCGTCAGCTCCTCCAGCAGCGAGGCGGCGTAGACGTCCGACAGCCTTGCGGCCCGGCGCTGCGAGCGACCGGAGCCGAGGACGCGCAGCGCCCGGTCCGCGTCGGCGCGGGAGCGGCGCAGCTCGGCCGGGCGAGCGGCGAGCCGGCCGATGCCGATGACGGCGGGGACACGGTTGCCTATGCGGCCCAGGAACGCCTCGGCCACCCGTAGCGCGTGCTCGTCCGAACTCGTGGGCAGCACCGCGTAGGTGACGCCCCCGAGTGAGGCCGCGGCCGTACGGGGATGGATCGCGGACAGGTGCAGGGCGAGGGCCTCGGCGATGCGGTGGCCCGCGGCCACCCGGTCGGGCGCCGACGGCTCACCGGTCACCGCGAGCGCCAGTACGCAGGCATGCTGCGCGGACAGGCCCAGCCGTACGGCGGCCTGCGGCGCGTGCGTGCCGCCCTCCAGGACCGTGGCGAGCAGATCCGCGCGCAGCCGGCGTTCGACGTCCTCGCCCGTGCGGTGGCGCAGCAGATGCAGGGCGGCCACTTTCGCCGCCTCCTGCAGGGCCTGCGTACGGTCCGCGCGCAGCGGTCCGTCGACCACGACCCAGATCGACCCGAGGATCTCGCCGCCTGCGCGGACGGCGATCGCGACGCGGGGCTTGTCGGAGACGCCGGCCACATAGACGGGTTCTTCCTTGCGGTAGAGGGCCTGGAAGGCGCCGAGTTGCTCCAGGGCACGCAGCTTCTCCGCGGGCACCTGGCGGTCGAGGATGGTTGCGATCCTGGCGTCGTCGCCCTCGTCCTGCCGGCTGGAGAAGGCCAGCACCCGACCGCCGCGGTCCTCGACGGTGACCGGGCCGTCCAGCAGTCCGGCCGTCGCGTTGGCCAGCGCGAACAGGTCACCGGCGAGCGGCTCGGCGCCGTCGGCCTCGTCGGGGCCGCCCACCGTCCCCAGTTCGTCGACCGCGAGCAGCGACCGCAGCAGGGCGGCCACCTGGGCCCAGGACGCGCCGGGGGTCAGGCCCAGCACGGTCAGGCCGGTGCGCGCGGCCGCCTCGGCCACCGGCCCGTCCACCGGGACCGGGGACCGGACGACCACGGCCGCCGCGCCGAGCCCGGCGGCCCGGTCGACCAGGGCGGCGACCGGCTCGGCGCCGTACACGCCGACGCCGAGCACCACCGAGCCGGGCAGCCTGGCCGGTTCGTCCAGCGGGTCCTGGATGAGCACTCCGCTGACGGTGCGGGCCGGGTCGGCCTGCCCGGCCACCACCTCGATCAACGTCGAACCCAGATCGTTGAGGATCCGGCCGAGCACGGCCCGCGGCTGCTCCGTCATCTTCACAAGGTAGTTGATCGGAGTTCGTCGACGGCGAGTGCTGCCACCTGCCCGATCACCCGGTCCGCCCGGGAGTTGTGCAGGTCCGGCCGGTTTGACCGGGTGAAGACTGCCACCGCCCAGCGCCCGCCGTCACGGTCCTCGATCACCCCGGCCTCGTTGCGCCAGCCCGGCAGCGTCCCGGTCTTGCCTGCGACTCGGTAACTGTCGTCGAAGCCGGACCACAGTCGGTGCGGCCAGATCTGCTGGGACATCACGGCCCGTACCTCGGCGCAGGCTTCGGCGGGGCCGGCCTCGTCGCGCCAGATCCGGACCAGCAGTTCCGCGATGTCGCGGGCCGTTCCCCGGGTGGTTCGTTCGGGGACGCACACCGACAGCTCCAGAAGCTTCTCCGGCCCCTGCGCGGCGAGTGCCGCCATCCTCGCGTGCGCCTCGACCTCGGTGGTCACGCCGAGGTCGGCGAAGAGAGAACCGGTCAGCTCCAGACAGCCACCGATCAAGTGGGTCCGACGCAGGTCCAGTTCGGCGAGCAGTCCGTTGACGGTGTCGAGACCGACCCGGGCCAGCACCACATCGGTGGCTGCGTTGTCGCTCATCGTCAGCATCATGTGGACCAGGTCGCGCAGGCTCATCTCGACCGGGTCGGCGCAGCCGGAGGTGCCGATGCCGCCGTCGCGGTAGTGCGGGTCCACCGAGTGGCGCTCGGTCCTGTCCAGCCGTCCTGCGGCGGCTTCGCGTGCGTAGGCGAGTGCGATCGGGATCTTGAACACGGAGGCGAGGCAGACCGGTTCGTCCGCCGCGACGCCGATCGTGCGGTCGCCGTCGATCTCCCGGGCGAAGAAGTACCCCTGGACCTCGGCGTCGTCGAACGCCGTCCGGATCCTGGTCTCGACGGTGCCTGACACAGTTGCGGTCATCGGCTGATCCATTCGGTCGATTCGGTCACTTCGGCCAGTTGCTCGGGGATCGGGGAGAGCCCGAGCCCCGGTGCGCGGGGCACGTCGAGATGGCCGTCCTTCAGCACGAACGGTTCGGTGATGTCGGTCCGGTAGTACCGGTCGGATGCGGAGGTGTCGCCGGGCAGGGTGAAGCCCGGCAGGGCGGCGAGGGCGACATTGGCGGCCCGGCCGAGGCCGGTCTCCAGCATTCCGCCGCACCAGACCGGGACACTGTGCGCGGCGCACACGTCGTGGATCCGCCGTGCCTCCAGATAGCCGCCGACCCGCCCCGGCTTGATGTTGACGACCGAGCAGGCACCCATGGCGATCGCGTCGGCCGCCGAGCGGGCGGAGACGATGGATTCGTCCAGACAGATGGGGGTGCGCACCCGCTCGGCCAGTGCCGCGTGGCCCCGGATGTCCTCCTCGTCCAGGGGCTGTTCGATCAGCAGCAGCCCGTACGGATCGAGCCGGGCCAGCTGTGCGGCGTCGGCGAGGGTGTACGCGGTGTTGGCGTCCACCTGGAGCAGTACGCCGTCGCCGAAGCGCTCCCGGACCGCGCGCACCGGTTCCACGTCCCAGCCGGGTTCGATCTTCAGCTTGATCCGCAGATAGCCCTCGGCGAGATAGCCGTCGACGGCGTCGAGCAGTGCGGGGACCGAGTCCATGATGCCGACCGACACCCCGGCCGGCACCCGCTCGGCCGTCGCCCCCAGCCACTGCCCCATCGACAGTTCATGGGCGCGCAGCCAGGCGTCCAGCACCGCGGTCTCCAGGGCGGCCTTGGCCATCCGGTGCCCCTTGAACGCGGCCAGTGCCGGGGCGACCGCCCAGGGGTCGAGCGCCGGCAGGGCGGCGAGCGCGGGCACGAGATAGCTGCGCAGCACGTCCGCCGCGGCCGCGGTGTACTCCGAGGAGTACAGCGGATCGGCCATGGTGACGCATTCGCCGTAGCCCTCATGGTGTTCGGTCTCGACCCTGACCAGCAGGATCTCCCGGGTGGTCATCGTGGCGAACGAGGTTCGGAAGGGTGCGACCAGCGGCATCGCCATCCGGCGCAGTTCCACACCGACGAGCTTCATACCTGCCTCTCCTGACGTTTGTCGATCACGTACCAGCCGTCCCGGGTGAATCCGGTGACGGTGTGCCCCTCGGCCATCAGGCCGCCGAGTACCTCCCGCAGCGCGTACCGCCATTCGCGGGCCAGGGACGGGTCGGTGCGGCGCAGTGTCTCGATCTCCGTGGGGATCCGGACGAGGACGGTGTCGCCGTCCCGGCGCCCGACGGCGGGGCCGCCGTCGGGCTTGGCGTCCAGACCGACCACGGCGTGTGCACCCGCGTCGTCGATCACGACGATGTGAGGTGTGCCCGCGGCGGAGCCGACGGCGTGTCCGCCGGTCAGCTCCCAGCGGACCATCAGCCGGTCCGTCTCGGTCCCGGCATTGACCTCGTCCTGCATCGCGCCGTAGAAGTCGGCCAGGTACTCGCTCGCCGCCGCCCCCAGTTTGGCCAGGTTGAAGTAGGCGTTGCGGCTGATCAGCGGGTCGAAGGTCCAGGTGACCGCGGTGATGCCACGGGCCAGGGCCCAGGCCCGCTGATGGAGTTTGACGGCGAAGCCGACATTGCGGCCCCGGACGCTGTCGTCCACCCCGGCGATGTGCGAGTGCAGTCCGGCGGTGGCCAGGAAACCCAGGCACAATCCGACCATCCGGCCGTCCTGGTGGACACCGACGACATAACTGCCGGAGTGGGCGAAGACCCGCAACAGCTCCGGGGTGATCAGCGGGTTGCCGGGATCGGGCCGCCAGACACGGTCCAGCACCTGGCAGGCCACCAGCATCTCGTCCAGTCCGTGCAGCTCCGTGACGGTCACGCCGGCACGGTGCGCGGCCAGATCCGCGGCGGCCGCCGCGGCAGCCGCCTCCGTACCGTTCACGATGTCACCCGGCCGGGTACGGACAGCGGCTCGCGTACGAGCGAGGCCACCAGGGAGGCCACCAGTGCCGCGCGGCGGGGCAGTTCGGCGACGACCACATGCTCGTCGTCCGCGTGCGCCCCGCCGCCCACGGCCCCGAGCCCGTCCAGCGTGGGCGTGCCCGCTCCGGCGGTGAGGTTGCCGTCGGATCCGCCGCCGACCGCGACACCGCGCAGTGGGCCGAAGCCCAGATCCGCATAGCGGCTGCGGGCGAGTTGAAACAGCTCCGCCGACGCGCTCGCGTGCAGCGGCGGCCGGTCCGGGCCTCCGACGAGCCCCAGCGAGGCGCCCGCGAGCACCGGCGCGAGACCCTGCATGGCACGGTCCACCCGGTCCTGTTCGGCGGCCGTCTCCACCCGTACGTCCACCAGCAGCCGGGCCGCATCGGGCACCGTGTTGCGGGTGGTGCCGGAGGAGGCCACGGTCGGCGTCACCGTGGTGCCGGTCGCCGGATCGGCGAGTGCGGACAACGCGAGTACCTGGTGGGCCAGTTCGGTGGTCGTGTTGACCCCGCGCTGCGGTTCGAGTCCGGCGTGCGCCGCGCGTCCGGTGATGTTCAGTTCGTAGCCGGACACACCCTTGCGCGCGGTTTTCAGTGCTCCGCCCTCGCTCGCCTCCAGGACGAGTACGGCCCCGGTTCGGCGGGCCTCGGCCTCGATCAGGGTGCGCGAGGCCGGGGAGCCGATCTCCTCGTCGCCGGTGAGCAGGACCGACACCCCGTCCAGGTCGTCGAGCACCGACAGCGCATGGAACAACTGCACCACGCCGGCCTTCATGTCGAAGCACCCGGGTCCGGTCAGCCGGCCCCCGGCCACCTCGAAGGGGTGGCCGGCCAACGAGCCCACCGGCCACACCGTGTCGAAGTGGCCGAGCAGCAGCACCCGGTCGCCGGAGCCGAAGCGCCAGCGCAGAGCGGGTGTCCCCGAGCCGTCGAGCCACTCGGGCGCGGCGCCGGTCAGCCGGGTGCCGAGCCCTGCGACGACCCGGGCGCAGTCGGCGACGGCGGCCGGGTCCCCACTGGGTGACTCGGTGCGGACCAGCTCCTCGATGTCGGCCAGCAGGCCCGGCAGCCCCGCCTCCAGGGCGGTGGCGATTGCGGTCACGTCAGCCCGCCTTGGGGGTGGCGCGCCCACCGTGGTGAATGTAGGGCGTGCCGTCGGCGAGTGTGTAGAACACGACGGGGACCCAGAGCTTCAACCCCGGCCGCTGCACCACGAACAGCCCCGGCTCGACCGGGTGCAGCTCGTACTCCTGCTCCGTGTCGGGGGTCACTTCGGCCAGCGGTCCGGTGATCCGGTTGAGCATCACCAGGCCGCCGTCCCGCTCCACGATCTCGACCCGGCTGGAGAGCCGCTCGTACACACCGACGTAGTCGGCGGGGTCCACCGCCACCGGCTCCGTCGCCGGCTGAATGCCGGTGCGCATCGCCACGCCGGCCAGCTCCTGGACGATCTCCGAGAACACGTCCCGGTAGAGGCTCATGGTGTCGCCGCCATTGGTGAGCAGGCAGATCGCCAGGTCGGCCTCGGGCAGCACCCGCAGGAACGCGCTCTGCCCGATCGTGCCGCCGTCGTGTCCGTACACCCGCTGTCCGTCCCAGGTGTCGAGGAACCAGCCCAGCCCCCAGGCGTTTCCCAGGATGTACGGGTCGGGGAGCTCGACCTGCGGGGTCTGCATGGCGGTGACGCCCTCGGCCGAGAGGATCTTGGTGCCTTCCTCGGTGACGCCGTTGTCGATGTGCAGCCGGGCGAACTTCAGTACCTCGCGCGGCGTCGAGCAGATCAGTCCGGCCGGTCCGGCCGAACGCATCAGCCCCCACAGCGGGGCCTGCACCGGCGGATCCCCCAGATGTCCGATGGCGGCGCGGAAGCGCAGCGCCTCCTCGGGCAGGGTCACGGTGTGCGTCAGGCCGAGCGGACGGAACAGGCGCTCCCGCATCAGCTCGTCCCACTGGACGCCGGTGACGACTTCCAGCACCCTGCCGAGCAGTGTGAAGCCCGCATTGCAGTACGACATGGTTGCACCGAGCGGGTGGTTGAGAGTGCCCTCGCCCAGCAGCGCGGCGAACTTCTCCAGGCAGTCGTCGCCCCGGCCGGTGTCGGTGAAGAGGTCGCCGTCGATGCCGCTGGTGTGGTCCAGGAGATGTCGGAGCGTCACACCCTGGGTCAGCTCCTCGTTCGCGAGCCGCAGTTCGGGGAGTACGGAGACGATGGGCGCGTCCAGTTCGAGCAGGCCCTCGTCGACCAGGGCCATGGCCACCGTGGTGGTCCACACCTTGGAGATCGAGCCGATCTGGAACAGGGTGTCGGTGGTCGTCTCGATCCCGGCGTCGGTGTTGGCCAGGCCTACGGCCGCCTCGGCGATCAGTTCGCCACGGTGCAGGATGCCGAGACTGGCGCCGGGGACGGAGTGACGGACGGTCAGTTCGGTGAGGCGGGCGGTCCAGCGGGCGGACAGGTCGGTGGTGTCGGTCATGTTCGTCTCCAATTCCGATTCGTACAGCGGATTCAACGGATTCAGCGGATCGAGGTGTTGGTGTGCGTGGTGACCCAGTCGATCAGGCGGCGGGAGTAGTCCTCCCGGTGCGAGGGCCGGCCGTCCAGCAGGAACAGGTGCGAGCCGCCGGGGTACACGACCAGCCGGACCGGCACGTCCCGGCTGCGCAGGGCGTGGAACCACTGCTCGGCCTGGCCGACCGGGCAGGTGTCGTCCGTACCGCCGTGCAGGATCAGCGTGGGCGCGCGCACCGCGTCGGCATGGCTGATCGGCGAGAGCGCCGTCAGCCGTTGCGGGTCGCCGATCTCATGGGCGGCGATCAGGTGTCCTTCTTCGGAGGTGCCCGCCATGCTCTTCAGATCGACCAGGGTGCCGCCCGGTACGACGGCGGCGAAGAGGTCACTGCGTGCGGAGAGCCAGCAGGTCAGATAGCCGCCGTAGCTGTAGCCGGTGAGCGCGATCCGTTCCGGATCGACAAGCCCCTCGGCGACGAGGGTGGCGACCGGTTGCAGGACGTCCTGCTCGTCGGTCTCGCCCCAGGCGCCCACGGCGGCCGTATAGAACGCCTCGCCGTAGCCGTCGCTGCCGCGGACGTTCAGCGTCAGGATCGTCCAGCCCTGCGAGGCCAGCTCCTGGTGGTAGAGGTGGACCGGGTCGGAGTGCGGCGCCCACGCGTTGTGCGGTCCGCCGTGCACGTCGACCAGCAGCGGCCCGCCCGCGGGTGTCTGCGCGGCGCGGGTGATCATGCCGTGCACCACTGTCCCGTCCGAGATGGTGAACTCTCGTTCGGTGACCGGGTGGAGGGTGATCTCGGGCAGTGACCGGGCCATGTGGTCGGTGAGTCGCACGGGCTGTCGCCCGGCCGAGGGCCCGCCCGGTGCCCCGGACCTCCAGGCGTCCAGGTCGAGCAGAGCGATCTCGGCGAAGCTCGACGCGTCGGAGACCACCACCGCCGCTCGCCCGGCCTTCGTCGCGACCGAGCAGCCGCTGACCCCGGTACCGACGGGCAGCGGAGAGGCGCTGATCCCGGCCGCGTCCACCCGGTACAGGCGAGTGGCACCCCGGTCGCGGGCGCAGAACACGATGTCGTCGCCGTGGAACTGCGGCAGCGCACCCGGGTAGCCCGGGCCGCCGCCCATGACGTTGCGGTCCAGGGCTGCGCTGATGGACACCGGCGCCGATCCGTCCAGGGGCTGGCGCAGCAGCTCCAGGTGGCCGACGCCGAACGTGTTCCGGCCGACGACGAGCAGCGCGGACCCGTCGGGGAACCAGCTCACCGGGCCGACGAGACCGCCGGCCGGGCCGGCCCGGCGGGGCTCGGGCGCGTCTTCCCCGACCCCTACGACATGAGCGGCCGAGGTGCCGAGCAAAGCCGCGTCCGGGCCGCTCTGCGCCGGGTAGGCGAGCTGTGTGCCGTCGGGCGACCAGGTGGGCGAGCCGGCGTGCCGGTCGGCCTCGGTGAGCTGCCTGACCTCGCCCGATTCCGTCCCGACCACGAACAGTTGTGTCCGGACCGACCCGAGCAGTCCGACGCCGTCCGCCTTCCAGCCGAGGGCGTCGATGACCACGGGTGCGCTGTCGTCGCGCCGGGTCGCGGGGGCCGAGAACGCGATCCGTGATCCGTCCGGGCTCCAGACCGGTGTGCCCGCCCCCGCCGGGCACCGGGCGGGCGTGGTGAGCGCTACGGCCTCCCCTCCGTCGACGGGCAGCAGATGGAGCTGCCCCTCGCGCAGGAACGCCAGTTGCGTCCCGTCCGGGGACCAGCGCGGCACGGTGTCCGCGGGACCGTGGGTGAGCTGCCGGGCCGGGCCGCCTGCGCCGCGTACCTCCCAGATGGAGCGCACCACGCGGTCGTTCTCGGCGTCCTGGGTGGTCAGTGTGTAGGCGACGCGTTCGCCGTCGGGGGACAGTGCGGGATCGCCGGGGATCTCGAACCGGTACAAGTCGTCGATCGTCAGCGGTCGGGTCATGACGCCTCCTCGGCGAGGGCAAGGGTGGGTACGCAGGAGATCAGATTCCGGGTCGTCGGGTGCTCCGGTCGCTCCAGCACCCGCTCGGTGGGGCCGCACTCGACAAGGTGCCCGCCGTCCATCACGGCGACCTGGTCGGACAAGTAGCGGACGACCGCAAGGTTGTGGGAGATGAAGAGCATCGCGAAGCCCAGTTCGCGCTGGAGACGGCGGAGTAGATTGAGCACCGCGCCCTGTACGGACACGTCCAGGGCCGAGGTGATCTCGTCCGCGATCAGCACGGCGGGCCTGGCTGCCAGGGCCCTTGCCAGGGCCACCCGTTGACGCTGGCCGCCCGAGAGCGCGTCCGGGGTGAGCACGGCCCGTGCGGGGTCGATGCCGACGAGCTCCAGGTAGCGGGCCACCTCCGCGTCGCATGCGGCGCGGCGATCGCGTGCTGGTCCCTTGCGGGCGGGTGTTTCGCGTGAGACCGGTTCGCGGGGCAGCGCTTCGGCGACCGTTGCGCCGATGGTCATGCGTGGGTCGAGCGAGGCGTACGGATTCTGGAACACCAGCTGGACCGGGCTGCGCCCGCGCCGGCGCCCGGCATCGCTCCCGGCGACCAGTACGCGCCCGGACTGCATCGGGGCCAGCCCGACGACGGCCTTCCCGAGGGTCGATTTGCCTGACCCCGATCCGCCCACCAGTCCGGTGACCGTGCCTTCAGGCACCAGCAGGCCGACGTTCTCCACCGCGGTGAAGCGGCCGTAGCGCACGGTGATCCCGCGTAGTTCGAGTGAGCTCATGACGTTGCCTCCGCTCCGTGTGAGGTGGCCCGGTCGGGGGCGCCGGCCGATACCGCGTCCACCGGGTACCAGCAGGCGACCTGTCGGCCCGGCCCGAAGCCGGCCAGCTCGGGGGCGTCGTCGTGGCAGCGTTCCCGGGCGTGTTCGCAGCGCGGCGCGAAGGGGCATCCCGTGCCGGTCTCCCCGGGTTCCGGCGGGCGGCCGGGGATGGTCGCCAGCTCGGTGCCGGGATCCGTGGCCATCGTCGGGACCGCCTCCACCAGTGCCCGGGTGTACGGGTGGGCCGCGCCGCCGGCCAGCTGGGCAACCGGGAGGTCCTCGACGATCAGGCCTCCGTACATCACCAGGACCCGTCCGCAGACCTGGGCGACGACGGCGAGGTCGTGCGAGATCAGGAGCAGCGCGGCGCCGGAGTCCTCACGCATCTCGGCGAGCAGGTCGAGCACCTGTTGCTGGACGGCCACGTCGAGCGCCGTGGTCGGCTCATCGGCGATGATCAGTTTCGGCTCCCCCATCAGGCCCATCGCGATGACGGCCCGCTGTCGCATCCCGCCGGAGTACTCGTGCGGCCGCTGCCGGGCGCGCCGCTCCGGCGAGGGGATACGGACTGCGCCGAGCCGGTCGACGGCGCGTGCCGTGGCCTGTGCCCGGGCCGCGCCGAGGTGTACCTCGGCCACCTCGGCAAGCTGGCGGCCCACGCGCAGGGCCGGATTGAGCGAGGCCATCGGATCCTGGAAGACCATGGCCAGTTCGGTGCCCAGGCGCGGGTCCGCCCGCAGATCGTGCCCGTCGAAGCGGAGGGTGCCGGCAGAGACCAGTCCGGGGTGCGGGACGAGGTCCGCCAGGGCCAGCGCGGTCAGGCTCTTTCCGGAACCCGATTCGCCGACCAGGCCGACGGCCTCGCCCACGCCGATGCTCAATGAGATCCCGCGTACGGCCCGGCGCCCGCCGGGAAACGTCACCCGCAGATCCCGCGCCCGGACCAATGCCTCGCCGTCACCGTCAGGGGCTGCTTCGTCCTGCGGCTTCACCTGCTGTTGCGGCGTCGTCTCCCGGGCCTGCGGTGCACGTCGGCCGCCGGCCTGTGCGAGTACTTCACCGGCCAGCCCGAACATCAGCCCCGTGAGGACCACGGCCGCGCCGGGCGCGAGTGCCGCCGCCGGGTTCACATAGATCCGGTTCAACTGCTCGTTGAGCAGCCGCCCCCAGTCGTACTCCGGCGGCTGTACGCCCAGTCCGAGGAACGAGAGGCCGGAGAAGGCGACCAGGATGCCCCCTGCCGCCTGGGTGGCGAACACCACCGACGGCTCGGCGATGTTGGGGAGCAGATGACGTATCACCAGCTTGAACCGGCCCACGCCGAGGATCCGTGCCGCAGCGACATAGTCCGAGCCCGCGATCGACGCGGTCAGGTTCTGCACCAGCCGTGCCATGGGCGGGACCATGGCCAGCCCCACGGCGAACACCGCGCCGGTGCTGCCCACCCCGAAGATCGTGGCGAGGAAGAG
The DNA here is from genome assembly GCF_044741025.1 of Streptomyces sp. NPDC088246. Lineage (NCBI taxonomy): Bacteria > Bacillati > Actinomycetota > Actinomycetes > Kitasatosporales > Streptomycetaceae > Streptomyces > Streptomyces sp. NPDC088246. Next base: position 114,689 of record NZ_JBIURV010000010.1, on the reverse strand, counting down.
CAGGAAAAGCAGCCCGGGAAAGGCGATCAGTACGCCCACGGTGGCGGTGATCAGCCGGCCGAGGCGTCGGCCCACGACCGCCGGTGCCACACCGAGCAGCAGCCCGCCGCCGACCCCGATCACGGCTGCCAGCAGGGTGAGTCGCAGAGTCAGCCGGGTCGCCACCACCACGCGGGCGGCGATGTCGCGGCCGAGCTGGTCGGTGCCCAGGAGATGAGCGGCACTGCTGCCCTGGTTGATCGCGTCCGTGTCGATCCGCGCGGCCTGATCACCGAGCAGGACGGGCCCGAACACGGCGACCAGCGCCACCAGCAGGCAGCCGGTGAGAGCGGTGATTCCGATCGGCGTCCTGAGCGTGCGCCCCAGCCGGTGCCGTAGCGAGGTGTCTTGGTCCTGATGAGGCATCGTCAACTCCCGCGGACGGTGGACTGGGGGTCGGCGACGGCCACGGCCACGTCGACGGCGAAGGTGATCAGCAGTGCGGCCGCCCCGTAGACCAGCACGACGCCCTGGACCAGCGGATAGTCCTTCTCGGTGATCGCCTGGACGATCGTGGTGCCGAGGCCGGGCCAGGCGAAGACGTTCTCGACCAGTACGGTGCCGGCGAGCAGCGAACTGAACAGCAGACCGCCCAGGGTGAGCGAGGAGGTCAGCAGGTTGGGCAGCGCGTGCCGCAGGTAGCGCAGTCGGGCGGGGAGCCGTTTCGCCCGCGCCGTACGCATGTAGTCCTCGCCGAGCACCCGCAGGGTCTCCACCCTGACGATGCGCGACAGTGTGGCCGCCGGGACGACGGTCAGTGCCAGCACCGGCAGTACATACGATTCCATGCCACCCCGCGACGCCACCGGGAAGACCGGCCAGGCCACGGCGAACGCCGCGATCAGCCCGACCGCCAGCAGGAATTCGGGCACCGCGCCCAGGAAGCCGGTGACGCCGGTGAAGGCGAGTTCGCCGCGCCGTCTGCGGCCGTCCTTGGTCAGCACGGCCGCGGTCATCCCGACCGGGATGGCAAGCAGCAGGATCAGTACGAACGCGGGGACGGCGATCTGCAGGGTCGCCGGGAGCCGGCTGGAAATGATCTCGGAGACGGGCATCTGTGCACCGATCGAGTCACCGAGCCGGCCCTGGAAGAGATGGCCCACGAAGTCGCCGTACTGCTTCAGCAGTGGCTGGTCCAGGCCGAGCGAGTGTCTGCGGGCGGCGATCAGCGCCGGGTCGGCGGTGGTGCCGAGGGCCGTCCGCACCGGGTCGCCGGGGATCAGATGGATCATCGCGAAGGCTGCCGTGACCAGCGCGGCCAGCGACACCACCAGCCGCCAGGTGCGGCGCAGGGCGAATCCGAGCCACGGGCTGCGAACTGTCGTACCCAGGGAGCTCAGGGTGATCGTCGCCATCAGCCGGCGCTCCGCCGCAGAGTGCTGGGGATGATGCCGGCGCCGTCCACCTTGAAGGTGATGCCCTTTCCGTAGTACCGGAGCGGCCTGCTGACGATGGGCACGATGTCGATGTCCTTGACCAGGGCGGCATCGGCCGCTTCCCACAGGGCGCAGCCCGAGACACCGGGCTTGGCCGAGGCCTGAGCGGCGAGGCGGTGGTAGTCGGGGTTGGTGATGGATCCGAAGTTGTTGCCCTTGGGCGGTGGCGGTCCGTCGTAGAACTGGGTCAGCTGGTCCGGGAGCGTGACTCCGATGGGTGCCCAGGCGACGTCCCAGTCGCCGCCGCTGAGGGTACTGAGGATGCTGGCGGAACCCGTGGGCTTCGCCGATGCCTTCACACCGAAGGACGTCCACTGCTGGACGGCCAGTTCGACCGCCGAGGCGACCTGTGCGCCCTGATTGGTCGGATAACTGAGCCCGACGGTGAGGGGCTTGCCGCCCTTGGTCCAGGTGCCGCCGGTCTTCGCCCAGCCGGCGGCGGTGAGCGCGGCGGCGGCCTGCGCGGGATCGTGGCCGGGGAGGTTCCCGGTCACCGTGTCGCCGGTACAGGGGGTGGGCGTGGTCTCGCCGATCGCGGTGGCGGGTTTGCCCTTGCCGCCGGTGGCCACGTTTCCGAGCTGCTTCAGTTCCAGTACGGAGACCAAGGCCCTGCGCACCGCCGGGTCGGCGCCCGGACGGCCGACGGCCTGGTTGAACAGGAACTGCCCGAACAGCGCCTCGATGCTCTCGTTCTTCACCCCGGCCGCGTCCAGCCGTTCCTGGTCGGCACCGCTGATCAAGGCCCCGCTGATCTGTCCGGCCATCAGGAGATTGGCTGCGGTCGACTCGTTGGCGACCACCTTGAACACCAGCTTGCCGGGGAGGCCCGCGCCGGTGGATCCGCGGGGCCCCCAGGCGTATCCGTCCCGCTTGACATACGTGTAGTGGTCGCCCGGAACCGCTTCGGTCAACCGGTACGGTCCGCTCGCGTCGGTGGCCTTGGCCAGCGCGTTGGGCGCCGCCAGGCTCTTCTTGCAGAGCAGCGGCAGCAGCCGGGCCATCTGCACGATGAACGGCGCCGGTTTCGTCGTGGTGACGGTGACGGTCCGGCTCGCCCTGTCGGCCTTCGCGACAGCGGTGACGGGGACGGACAGCCCGAGCATCGGAGACTGGTTCTTCGGATCGGCGATGTGGTTGTACTCGGCGGCCACGTCGTCCGCGGTGAGCGGCGAGCCGTCCTCGCAGGTCACCCCGGAGCGGATGGTGAACTGCGCGGTGGTGGGCGTGGCGGACCATTTCTCGGCCACCCCTGGAATCAGCGAACCGTCGGCTGCGAAATGCACGAGCGTGTCGTATGCGAAGGAGTTCATCGCAATTGCCGTGCTGGCCAGCGCCGTGGTGGGGCTGAGTGTGCCCGGGTCGGCGGCGACGGCGAGCACCACCGTCGACCCGTCACCGCCGTCGGCGGACGAGCCGCCACCGCAGGCGGCCGCGGTGGCGACCAGGCCGAGCACCGTGGCCACCGCGGCCGCCGACCGGGTCCCGCGCGTGGTTCTGCTTCTCGTCTCCGTGCCTGCGGTGCTGGCCATGGTCACCTCCGAGGGAGCGGCACGCCGCCGCCGGGTGAGGGAACATTAGGCAGCCGCACAGCGGCCCCGAGTGGTCGCGAAGCACGAAAAACTGCCGTGCCGACGGTGCGCCACGACGAAGACGAACGCGAGAGTACGAGGGCGTGAACAGTCCGGTCGGGCGGGGAGAAATCCGATCGCGCCACAGTGGTGTCCCTGGCAGCCTGTGCCGCATGACCCCCCAGCACCAGGTACGAGCCCACTACGATGCCCGGACGATCGTGGTCTACCAGGCGTACTCACCGGCAGTGGCTGACCCGTCCCTACGGGCGAAACGGTTCGTGCCACCGTTCTCGTTCAACCGGATGACCTGGATCAAACCGTCGTTCCTGTGGCTCATGCACCGTAGTAACTGGGCACAGAAGTCGGGACAGGAACGCATCCTCGCGGTACGGATCACCCGTGCCGGATGGGAGGAGGCCCTCTCCCGGGCCGTGCTGACGACGGCCGACCCGGCGGCCGTCGCCCGGGCCCCCGTACACGTCCAGTGGGATCCCGAACGCTCGCTGCGGGGAGCCGCGCTCAATCACTACAGCATCCAGGTCGGGGTCGGACGCGGACTGATCCGCACCTTCGCGGAGGACTGGGTCGTCGACCTGACCGACGTCACTCCACAGGCCCGCAAGATCGCGGCGCTCAAGCAGAGCGGCCGGGCAGCGCAGGCCCAGCGGCTGCTTCCGCCCGAGCGGATCTACCCGATGCCGCCGGCCCTCGCGAGGAACCTTCTCATCGAGGTGTGAGCGCCGGCTCCGCACCGGCCTCGGCACGCTCACCGGCCGATGCACTCACTCGCCATGGCGAGTGCAGCGGTTGCGGCGGCGTCTCTTCATTCACGCTGCACAGTGAAACGCACGGTTCGAACACCGACTGACGCATTCCCGGCCGACGCGGTTGCCTCTACAGCGGTGGCTCGGTGAGGAGTTCAAGCAGCCACCGGGCACCCTCCGTGTCGCCTGCCGCACCCACGCTGTCGGACGCACCGGGGAAGAGACGCCCCCAGGAGCAGGCCCGTCCGATCGCCCCGAGTCGCCACGCCAGACTCACCGCACGCCGCAGTTCCGCCTTCGTACGGCCGTCCCCCTCCCACTGTTCCAAGTAGGCGTCCCGCAGCCGGGGCAGCACCTCGGGCCCGAACCGCTCGCGGGCCGCACGTGCGGGGACCAGAAAGCTGCAGAACGGATGGGTGACGGCCGCGTCGCCCCAGTCGAAGAAGGTGAAGCGGCCGGGCTCGGATGCGAAGAGCTGACCGTCGTGCAGATCCGAGTGGTCGAGCGTATCCGCGATGCCCGCACCCGCGAGTTCCGCGCACCACTCCGCGAGGCGTGGCCGCAGCTCGCGCAACGCCTTGAGGTCAGTGGGTTCCAGTGCGGTGTTGCCGTCGACGACACGGTCGAAGATCTCGGGGAGCGCAGTCGTGCGCGCGCTGGGGACACCGAGCAGTTCGATCTTCTCGGCGTACGGCACAAGTATGCGTTGCATTCCGGCGTATTGGCGCAGCGGCTCTTCCCAGACGCGCGGGTCGGCGGTGCCACGGGTCGAGTCGAGTACATTCCTGAAGAGCGCGCCGCCGTCCGGGAGCAGCGTCCAGCCGCGGCGTGCGTCGACGGCGAGCGGCTTCAACACGTACGCGGGTACCCAGCGGGCCAATGCTTCGGTCAGCCCCGCCTCGAAGGCACTGGCGGGCGGGTTGGCCTTGAACCAGACGGCGTCGCGTCCCTCGACGGGCATCCGTACCAGCACGGACCACGGCCGGAGCCTCACCTTTCGTTGCCCGGTCTCACGCAGTCCGTGAGCGGCGAGTCCGCGCTCCACCCATTCAAGGGCTTCCTCCCGCCACGCCTCGTGTTCCCAGGGCGTCACCGCATCGGGGTACTGCCCTCGGTCGGCGGTTTCCGGCGCATCACGTTGCATCGCACCATCCCACCACCGTGCCTGCCGGGCCTTCACCTGGTTTTCACGGCGCGTGCGACAACGACGATGTCGTCGCTCCCGGCGGTCAACGGCCCACGCGACCAGTCCCCGTAGCGCGCCTCGACCGCGAAGCCGGCTTCTCCGAGGAAGGCGCCGATCCTACCGGCATCGAGGAATCGCAGGCTCGTCCGGTCGATGCGCAGCGGCTCGCCGGCACGGGTCGCCGTCGTCTCGGTGAACGTGACCACATCGCCGACGACGGACTCCACGAAGTGGCTCACGCGCAGCGCCCGGTCCATGTGGTCGGTGACGTCGACGTGGTTCGCCGGGTTCCCTCTCTCCCACGCCCCGCGCCTGCGGGTTGCGGGTGCCGAACACACATCGTCCGGCGCCGGACAGGGCGTGCCGAATCGCTGCGAGAGACGCACGCGGTTCATCGTCGGTGACGAAGACCTGGAACACGTTGCCCGCCATGACAGCGAGCCCGAACTCTCCTTTCCACACGGCTTCTTCGGCCCTGCCCAGGACCCACTCGATGTGACGCCGTCCGCTCGCCCGGTCCAGTGCGGCGTCATCGGGATTCAGCCCGCACGGCCGACCGGTGTGTTCCGCCTCGCGCGCACGGTGCAGCACCATGCCGGTTCCGCACCCCCAGGACGGAAGGGGCATCCATGACACATGACAGATAGAAGTCGTCGCTCGGTCCCCAGGAGTTGAGCAGGCCGTAGAGCACGGCGGCATCGGCATCGGAGTACATCTCGGCAGTATGCCGACACGACATCGTGTGCCTTCGCGGGCCTCCATGGACCGTCCGTTCCGTCGGCCGCAAGGACAGCCGCGGTGTCTTCCGGTGGCGGCGCCGAAAACGGTGGGCACAGACAGCGCGGCAGGCCCGGAACCGCCAAATGCACCACAGCGGGTTCCTGTTGACCGACGGTCCGTGACTGCGCTCCCCGCGGCTGCACCTCCGCAGGAGGTGCAGCCCCATCCGGGTCGTCGCCGGTGATCAATACCTCAGGCAAGCGCCGTTGGCATATGTGAGGATCTGGTCATGAGTACATCTTCGCAGTCGCCGGCCGACAGGCTTCAGACGGACCGGCCGCATTCGGCACGTGTGTGGAACTACCTCCTGGGCGGCAAGGACAACTACTCCGTCGACCACCAAATGGGCGACATGATCCTCAAGGCTTTCCCGGACTTCGCCGCCATCGCCCGCCTCCAGCGGGCCTTCCTCGCCCGCGCTGTGCGCTTCCTGACCGCAGAGGCGGGCATCCGTCAATTCCTCGACATAGGCACGGGCCTGCCGACGGCCGACAACACGCACGAGGTGGCCCAGCGGGTGGCCCCGGATTCCCGGATTGTGTACGTCGACAACGACCCGCTCGTCCTGACCCATGCCCGCGCCCTGCTCACCAGCACTCCCGAGGGCGCGTGCGCATACATCGACGCCGACGTCAGGGACGCCGACGCGATTCTCGCCGAGGCCGCCGAGACGCTGGACTTCAGCCGGCCGGTCGGGCTGACCATGCTGGGGATCATGGGGCAGCTCCCCGATGAGGACGACCCGTGGGCGCTGGTCGACCGGCTGGTGGCCGCGCTCCCCTCAGGAAGCTATCTGGCCCTCAGTGACGGCACGAACACGAGTGACTCGCTGAACCAGGCCGTCGCCTCCTACAACGCGAATTCGGCAAGCTCGTACCATCTGCGCAGCCCTGAACGGATCGCCGACTTCTTCCACGGCCTGGACGTGGTCGAGCCGGGCGTCGTGCGGACGGCGGCCTGGCGCCCCGATCCCGGCCAGAGCCCGGCGGACACCCTGCAGGGCCATGCGGTGAGCGGCGTCGGGCTCAAGGTCTGAGACACCGGGGTCCTCCAGCGCCGAGGCCGCACGGTCCGCGACCTCGGCTCCGGAGGACCAGGGGATGGAACAGGGACTGGAATGCGCCGACGCCGTCCGACGGCACAACAGGCCCCCACTCGCGTCGAGTTCTACCGGCGCTCGAGCGAGCCTCGCACGAAGGCCGCCTGGCCGGCGTGCTGCAGGTCGTCCGAGATGACGCTGATCAGACGGACCCCGAGGGTGACCGGCGGCGACCATGCCTCGTCGACGATGCGGTTCAGAGCCCGGCCGTCGAGCCCACTGATGAATCCGAGAGTCTGTTCATGGACGTCGTCGTAGTAGCCGAGCAGCAGTTCGGGCGAGCCCACCTGCACAGCCGCGACGTCTGCGGTGCTGTGTCCGTACCCGGTGGCGTCCTTCGCGAAGGGCAGATCGAAGCGGGAGGCCCAGTCCCGGGTGAACCAGACCTGCTCGATACCTGCCGCATCCGAGATGTGGTCGTCCTGGATCCGGGTGAGGTGCCACACGAGCCACGCGATCGTGTTCGCTCCGTCGTCGAGGCGAGCGTGGAGGTCGGCGCGTGAAAGGCCCTCGACCACCGAGTGCACCGTCTCCTGGACGCGAGTGAACGCGTCCGTCAAAAGGTCAGCACTGTTCATGCCATCACCATCTCCGTTCTCGCGCTCCTCCCCTGCCACCGACACGCGCCGCACACGACTCGGCTGCCGGTCACCGCCCCTGACGCACAGGGGCAATTCAGCATTCCGCGTAGGGTGGAGACATGAATTGACGCATGTCCGGAATCCGGGCACCCCGTGGCCTCCTTCGCATCTGGACGAACCCGATTCCGACGAGGGAGAAGAACCGACATGACCACGTCGAACCCCATCGACGTCCCCGACACGTTCGCCGCGTCGTACGGCCGAAACAGCGGCGCGTCCGGCCGCGCCTGGATCGCCGCGCTGCCAGGACTGGCCGCGGAGTTCCTGGACCGTTGGGCACTGCGGCCGGACGGCCCCGCAGCACATGGCATGGCCTCACTCGTACTGCCCGTGACCCGCACGGACGGTACACCGTCGGTGCTGAAGCTCCAGCAGGTCACCGAGGACAACATCGGGGCCGCGCCCGGCCTGCGGGCGTGGAACGGCAACGGAGTCGTGCGCCTGCTCGACCACGACCCGGACACCGGCACCATGCTCCTGGAACGACTGGACGCGGCCCGGCCGCTGTCGTCGGTGGCCGACGACACCGCAGCCATGCAGATCCTCGCCGAGCTGCTGGCCCGCCTGGTCGCGGTGCCCGCGCCACAGGGTCTTCGACGCCTGGCCGACATCGCCACGGCCATGCTCGATGAGGTGGCACGCGCCGTGCCGAGGCTACGTGACCCTGCCGAGCAACAGCTTGTACGCACCTGCGCGGCAGCGGTGGCCGAACTGACCGGCGAACCCGGCGACCGCCTGCTGCACTGGGACCTGCACTACGACAACATCCTCGCCGGACAACGGGAACTCTGGCTGGCCATCGATCCCGAACCCCTTGCCGGTGACCCCGGTTTCGAGCTGCTGCCGGCGATGGACAACCGGTGGGAGGAGATAACGGCGACCGGCGATGTGACACGCGCGGTGCTCCGCCGCTTCGACCTGCTGACCGAAGTACTCGGCCTGGACCGCCGGAGGGCGACGGGCTGGACACTCGGTCGCGTCCTGCAGAACGCGTTGTGGGACATCGCCGACGGCAGGACCGCGCTGGAGCCGGCCCAGGTCGCCATCGCCACTGCCCTGCTGAGCCGATAGGCGCAGGAGCGCTGCCCGGAAAGCCGGATGCGGGTTCAGACCGGCGGGGCCGCGGGCGCCGCCGCCGGAGCCGTTCTGAGGTGGTCGGCGCCCGAGTGCACCGCCCACACGAAGACGCCGAGGGACACGGCAGCGACCGCCACGGAGTCGTACGGTGCCGGCAGGTGGCCGGAACCGCCGAAGGTGCCGAGCCATGAGAGCAGCGTCAGCGCGGCCAGATGAAAGACCAGCCAGGCGCCATGGAGCAACTCGACGCGCGGCGAAGGCCCCTCGGTACCACGCTGCTGCAGCAGGAACAGCGGGACGCCGAGCAGGACGAGCGGCAGTGCGAGCCGCAGGTCGTGCCACCCCGACCAGAAGACGAACTCGCTGGCCACGATGAAACTGACCGGCGCGATCCAACGCACCCCCGGCACCTCGCCCTCCGTCCGTGGCACCTCGCTCTCCCGCTCGTGTGCCCGGAACGCCGCGACGGCGACCGCCGATGCCGCGTAGATGAGCAGATACATGTCGCCCATCACGCTCACGATGTCCTGCCAGCCGCCGAACGGCAGCATGAAGACGATGATGACGGCAAGGTTGAGCACCAGCGCCCGGTGCGCCATGCCGGACCGGGGATCGATCCGCATGAAGAAGCGGGGCAGCAGGCCGTTCTTGGCGAGCGCGTACGTGTGCCGGGCATCGATCGCCACCCCCACGTAGGCCGAACCGCCGGGAGAGATCACAGCGTCGGCGTAGAGCAGGGTGGCCAGCCAGTGCAGATTGAGCACCAGGGCGAGCTGCCCGAACGGCGACTCGAAGTCGACTCCTTGCCAGCCGTTGCCCAGCAGGGACTCGGGCACCGTGAAGAGGAACGCCAGTTGGAGCCCCAGGTAGACCAGCACGGCAAGACCGATGCCGGTGAGCACCGCGGCCGGCACGTTACGGCGTGGGTTGCGGGCCTCTCCCGAGAAGTCCAGCGGGGCCTGGAAGCCGTTGACGGAGTAGACGATGCCGCCACCGGCGAGAGCGGTCAGGCATGCCGCGTAGCCGTACGGTGCGAAGCCGCCGTGGTCGGTGAGGCGCCCGGAGTGGGTGCCCGAGAGGAACAGCGCAATGACCGTGACGACGGGGACGACGACCTTGAACACCGACACCAGGTTGTTCAGCCGGGCGAACATCCGCACGGCGAACCAGTTGAGCACGGTCAGCACGACGCTCAGCGCGACAGCCACACCGAGGCCCGTGGCGCTGAGACTGCCGCCGTCGTACAAGCCCGGCAGATAGTGCGCGGCATACTGCATGATGGCGCTGATCTCCGCCGCCGTACCGCCGACCGAGAGCAGGACGGACCAGCCGATCACCGTACCGACCAGCCGCCCGCTCGCGTACAGCGGCCAGCGCACGGTACCTCCGCCCTCCGGACGGGTGGCCCCGAGTTCCACCATGACCAGAGCGACCAAGCCGCAGAGCGCACCGGCCGCGATCCAGGACAGCAGGGCGGCGGGCCCGGCGGTCTGGGCGGCATACATGGCCGCGAACAGCCACCCGGATCCCAGGATGTTGGAGAACCCGATCGCGGTCAGGCCCCAGAATCCGAGATCCTTGCGGAGCCGGCGCTCCTCGACCAGCACCGCAGGGGCGGCGAGCGACTCCGTCGGCTCGTTCTGCGGCACGTGGCACGTCTCCTCGGACGGTCGGGGACATACGAGAGCCCAGCGTGCCACGCGTGACGGCAGGAACCGCCGAAGGATTGCCGCTTGAGACGTCGATACGGGTGAAAGCTCTGTCAGCGGTCGGACAGGGTGCCGGGCACACGCCTGCCGGTGGTCAGGCCGTCAGCTCCGCGATACGGGCCAGCCGGCGCAAGGAGTCCATCAGAGCCGCACGGTCATAGGTACTGGTGGTGACCAGCACCTCGTCCGCACGGGTCTCCTTGATGGCCGTCTCGAGCGCTGTGGCCACCTGGTCCTCCGTGCCCTGGATGTGGCCGCGCAGTCCGCTCTCGTAGAAGCCGCGCTCCTTCTCCGTCATGGTCAGTGTCTCGACCCGCTCGGCGGCGGCGAGCGGCGGGAACACGCCATGGGTCCGGGAGTACGCCATGGACCATGCTTCCGGTATCAGAAGGCGCCGGGCCTCGTCCGCGCTTCCGGCAAGCGCGATCGTGCCCGACACGACCACATAGGGCTCCGCGGCCCAGGACGAGGGGCGGAACTCCCGGCGGTAGCGCTCGACGGCCCGTACCAGCTTCTCCCGGCCGCGGAGATCTCCGACGACCAGCGGCAGCCCGGCCGCCGCAGCGATAGCGGCACCCTCGCCGGTGGCCAGTACGAACGGGGGTATACGCAGGCCCTCGGCTGGTCGGGCATGAACCTGCGGGTGGGCTCGCTGCGTGCCGTCCAGCCAGCCGAGCAACTCGGTGAGCTGCCCTGCGAAGTCCTGCGCGTCCGGCTTGTCCCGGCCCAGTGCCCTGCGGATGCCGTCGGTGAAGCCCACCGAGCGGCCGAGCCCCATATCTATCCGGCCGGGGAAGAGTGACTCCAGCACCCCGAACTGTTCGGCCACCACGAGCGGTTGATGATTGGGGAGCATCACGCCGCCCGTACCGACCCGAATGGTGGCGGTCGCCGCCGCGACGGCCGCAACCAGCACGGTCGGCGCCGAACCGGCGACGCCCGGCACGCTGTGATGTTCGGAGACCCAGAACCGGTGATAGCCCAGTGCCTCGACCTCCTGGCCGAGGCGTACGGTGCCGCGCAGCGCCTCGGGGCCGTCGCACCCCTCACGGGTACGGGAACGGTCGAGCACGGAAAACCGGGTGGATGCGATCAGAGAGTTCACGCCCTTGTTCAACGTCCGGGCCACGCCAGGATTCCCCCGGCCTGCCACGGAGTCGACGTGCGCAGCCCCTGAGCAGTGGCGCTCAGGGGCTGCGCGACGGCTGTGCGTCCACGGCGTCGGGGTGGAGCGGCCGTGTCACTCGGCCGCACGCGGCGGCGACTACTCCATGGGGTAGATGTCCCCGCTCGCCATGCCGCTGACCTGATCGCTCTCCGCTTCGATCCTGCTGGCCTTGTCCTTCAGGCGTTGGCGTTCCTTGGGGTCGGTGGTGCGCTCGGCTGCGTCCTTGAGATCCTTCGCCTTGGCGCGCATCTGCCTCACGCGACCGCGATATTCTTCTGATTCACTCATGATCACTCCTTGGATCTGCGCGCGGAGCGGGCCCACCACGGATCAGGCTTTGCCGGGGGCAGCGCACTCCAGGCAGTTACCCACTGTTACGCCCCACGCGGCAGAGGGTCATCCGCCGGCCCGGCGTCCCGGGCGGCGACGCCGCTCGGGACGCGGTTTCCCACCTCCAGAGTAAGCAGGATGCGACTGACGTGGGCCTTCACCGTGCTCCCGCTCATCCGCAGCCGCCCACCCGGGCCCGGCTGCCCCGTCAGCGTCCGGACCGGCGCCAGGGACACCGGGATGCACCGGCGCCTGCCCAGCGGGCATCTGCGCTCAGGAGGCCGAGTCCGATCCCCAGCATCCAGGAGTCCTTGGCCAGCGGGATGCCGTTCTGGGTGGGCCGCAGGCTGCCGGGCTCCCGCATCCCGGGGACCCGCAGATACAGACCCAGCAGGCCGCTGGAGAACCCTGTCAGCACCAGTCCGGCCAGTCGGGTCGGCACGAAGGGGCAGAGCAGGGTTCCGCCGACGGTCAACTCCGACAGAGCGAGCAGCCGGGTGAATCGCCTGGCCTCAATCTTCTTGAGAAACGGGTAGGCAGTACAGGCCATGCCGTGCACGCCCTGGGCCATCTCTTCGTCCGCTTTCAGCTTGCCCAGGCCCGAGTTCAGGATGAACGCACCGGTGGCAAGGCGAGGGGGCACATCGCGCAGTTCGAGTGTGGTCATCATGGGAGCCTCCGTCGATCTGGTACTCGGCCCCTCGTCGAGCTTAGCCAGAAGGTGCCGGGGGCGCTCCTCATGGAGTCCCGACCGCACGCTGTGCGTTACGGCGTCCGCGGGATCAGGCGGGAGGTGGGATCGGGCCGGGTGCGGTCCCGATTCAACCGGGTGCGGCCCCGATTCAACTATGAGGTCGGGCTCACAGCCGCTGCCGACGCGCTGCCCGCCACCGTGACCTGCTGCCCCTGGCTCGTCGTCTGCGAGGCGGTGCTCAAGCAGCTTCCGGACGACGGATCGGTGACGGTGGGAAGGCTGCCCGAACAGTCGACGCCGGCCTCGGCGCCGATCGGCTTGCCGCAGGTCACGGTAGCGCGCCGGCCGCACCCGGCCGTGAGGCAGGGCTCGTTGAATTCTCTCAACTGATCGGCCTGGTGGGCGGCTTGCTGGTGGAGGTGGCCGAGCTCGTGGCAGAGGCTCCAGCCTCGGGCGCGGAGCCCGGCCACGGTGCACAGCCGGTCCACGTATGCACGCGGGAAGGAAATCCGTGCGCGGGGGCTTTTGCGGGCGGCGCGCGCTCGGCGCCGACGTGATCGAGACGGTCACACTCTCATCCGATGTCCCGCCCGCATCGCGCTCCACGGCCGGGGCTGCCCTGCCTTTCCTCCCGGTACGGACAATGTCGACTTCTGTTGATCGCGGAGCAACCTCGGACACGCCACTGCCGTCTTGATCCACAGCAAGGCGGTTCGCCGCAGGCGACAAGCCACGTCCGACCCCCCACGAGCGCCCGGGTCCGATCACCAGACAACTATGCACTTCATGTATACACAAAATGCATAGTTGCCCTGCTGTCGACCCGGCCGCACGCGAAAGGCTCCCATGCACAGCAAGGCACTGGCGCCCGAGTACCAAGGCGCCCTCACCAAGATGTCGGTGAACTCCTCACTCACGGATGTACTGGCAGAAGGAATACGTCACTTGAGGGAGGCCGAGCACAGCGGATCACAACAGGAAGTGGCGCGATGCGGGCTCGCGGTGGCCGAGGCACATCGCAGGCTCGGCAATGTGAAGGAAGCCGATCAGGCGTGGAAGGCCAGCTACCGGGCCGCCCGCTCGGCCGGTGACCTGGGGGCGATGGCCTGGGCGCTGTGGAGCGGTGGGACGCTCGCCCGGCAGCGCGGAGAACTCAGGCTCGCTTTCAGGCTGTTGGGGCTCGCGGCCGACATGGGGAAACGCGGTGGGGACATCGTCGCCCGTGGCTACTCCCTCGCCGGCCTTGCGGAGACCGGGCGGATCCAGGGCGACTACCAGACCGTCGCGGTCCTGCACGAACAGCTGCTCGCGGAGGCGCGGGCCCGTGGCGAGGCGCGCCACACCGTGTGGGCGCTGGAGGGCATCGCGCAGATCCACCGCAACACCGGATCGCTCGACAGCGCGCTGGCCATGTTCGAGGAAGCGGCACAGTTGGCCGGGAATGCGGACGACCGGCGTGGCCGCGCGTGGGCCCTGCGCGGCATGGCCGACATCATTTCCCTGCGGGACGACGATCCGGAACGCGCCCTGGCCCTGCTCACGGAAGCCGAACTCACCTGCCGTGAGATGAAGTTGTCCAGTGCGCTCGCGTACAACCACAAGATGCGCGCCAACGTGTTCTTCCGCGCCCGCCGTTACGAGGAGGCGCGCCAGGTCTACGAGGAAGCGCTCGCCGAGTTCCGCGCCATGGCCGAACCCCGCGGTGAAGCCCTGGCCCGGCTCGGTCTCGTCAAGTCGCTCGCCCGGCTCGGCCGCGACCGGAACGAGACCGCCGCCGATCTGGACGAGTTGCGCCGCACCCTGAGTCGGATCGGCCTGCTCAACGCCCGGGACATGGTGGACAAGGCGTACGCCGAACTCGGTGTGGCACCGGTCGGTGGAGAGACGGGCGAGGGAAGCGGACGACGATGACACCACCCGTAACCCACCGGGCCACGGCACCGCAGATTCTCGCCCGCTGCCGCGACCTCGTACGCCCGGCGCTTGCACAGGCCGTGCAGCGTCTGCATCCGTGGCACGCGGAGATGGCCGCCTTCTCCCTCGGGTGGGACACGGCGGACGGCAGCCCGGTCACGGGCTCACAGGGCAAAGGGGTGCGCCAGGCCCTCGCGCTGCTGAGCGCCGAGGCCGCCGGCGCCCCTGCAAAGGACGCTGTCGTCGGCGCGGTCGCCGTCGAGCTGATCCATGTCTTCTCCCTCCTGCACGACGACATCATGGACGGCGACGAGACCCGCAGGCAGCGCGCCACCGCCTGGAAGGTGTACGGGACCGGCCCCGCGATCCTCGCGGGGGACGCGCTCTTCGCGCTGGCTGTGCAGACTCTGGCCGACGCTCCGGGCGTGTACAGTGCGGCGGCGGTTCGGCATCTCGCCGGAACGCTGACCGACCTGGTGCGCGGTCAGGCCGAGGACCTGCTCTTCGAGTCCCGGCCCTGGACCGGACCCGAATCGGTGCAGCTTCACGAGTACCGGTGGATGGCCGAGCACAAGACCGGCGCGCTGCTCGGCTGTGCGACAGGCCTGGGCGGGGTGCTGGCCGGAGCCCCTGCCACGACCGTCGGCGCCCTCGCCAGGGCCGGTCGGCACCTCGGGGTGGCATTCCAGGCCGTGGACGATCTCCTGGGGATCTGGGGAGATCCGCAGGTCACGGGCAAGCCCGTCCACAACGATCTGCGTCGGCTGAAGAAGACGTACCCCGTCCTCGCGGCCCTGGCCACCGACCGCCCCGCCGCCCGGCGCCTCGCCACGCTTCTCGGCACCGGCAACCCGCTCGACCGCACCGCCGCCCGGCAGGCGGCCGACCTCGTCGAGGAAGCCGGTGGGCGCTCCGCGACACTGGCCGAAGCCCACCAGCAGCTGGAGAGCGCCCGCCGCAGCCTGGACGGCGTTCCGCTGGCCCCGGCTGCGCTCGGTGAAATCCTCGCGCTTCTCCCGTTCTTCGTCGACCGCACCATGTGATGAACCGACGCGGGCCCCGGCCGGGGCACCACTCCCCCGGCCCTCCCCGTCAGTGCCGGGGCCGGAACCCCGTCACCCGGGCCCGGCCACCGGCACATCGTTCTGCTGGAGTCCCTGCGCAACCGCGACGGCCTCGACCTGGACGCCTACTGGATCCCCACGCAGGAAGCCGTGGAAGGCATCGAGGGCTTCGACGCGGTCTGGATGCTGCCCGGCAGCCCTTACCGCAGTGAGTCGGGGGCGCTCGCGGCCATCCGTACCGCCCGTGAGGAGGGCATCCCATTTCTGGGCACCTGTGGGGGCTTCCAGCACGTCTTGCTCGAGTACGCCCGCCATGTGTGCGGCCTGGCCGGTGCCGGTCACACCGAGAACGCGCCGCAGACCGCCGCCGAAGACGCGGTGGTGGTCCCGCTGGCCTGCTCGCTGGTCGGCCACGAGGGTGCAATCAGGCTCACCGACGGCTCATGGGCCGCCCGGCTCCTGGGCGCCGAACGCACGGTGGAGCGCTACTACTGCAACTACGGCCCCAACCCGCGCCACCTGGACCTGCTGCGTTCGCACGGTCTGCACTTCACGGGCGTCGACGATGCGGGCGAGGTCCGTATCGCCGAACTCCCGGCACACCCGTTCTTTCTGGCCACCCTCTTCCAGCCCGAGCTGTTCGGCGACGGCACCCGGCCCCACCCCTTGATCACAGAACTGGCAGAAGCCGCCGCCCGTCACGCGAAAGGCTCGCTCTGATGCAGGTCCAGGACGACACCCCTCGGAGCTGGAGGACTCGCGTGGCGGTCGCGGTGGCCGCGTGTGTACGAGCGTGCACGGTCCCCGATGCCCATGCCGCCAGCCCGCTCGCGCCGGTGCCGGACGCCGCACCGACCGCGATCCGCACCGACATGTCGAAGACACACCTGGGCGTGCCCCCGCACTATTCGCACGTCACGTCCGGGGGCTCGTAGTGGGTCGTCCAGCCGCGGCGGATGTCCCAGGTGCCACCGTCGGCGGAGGCTCCCCGTAGACCGTGGACGGTGTCGGCGCCGGCGAGCTCGACGAGCCGCGGGGTGCCGAGCGAGGCGAATCCGAAGGTGCGGGCCGGATGCCAGTCGGTGGACCGACGAAGGCGCCGGGCGAGCTGCGCCACTCCGAGCGGCGCGCCTGCCAGCACCCACGCGTCCGGGGCCTGGGCGGTCAGCCGCCGGGCGGGACGCAGCCACGAGGCGGCGTCCTCGGGCCAGTCGACGACAGCGAGCACATCCCTGTGCAGAGCCTGCCACACGCGGATGAAGGCCTGGGCGGCCGTACGGGACTCGGCGTCGCGCCCGTGCCCGACGGCAACGGACCGGATACGCGAGCGGGGCTCGGTCAGCAGGCCGATCAATGCGGCCAGCTCCGCTTCCGTGTGGGCATTCGGTGCCGGGTTGTCGGCGACAGGGTTGCGGAGCTTGGGTGACCTGCTCCGCGCGGCATCTTGGATCAGGCTCATGGGGTGTCCCCGGGGCTCTGCTCCTGCCTCTCGTTCCCGTGCCCTGCCCAATTCTCTCTCCAGTTCTCTTTCCAGATCTCTTTCCAGATCTCTTTCCAGACCTCTTTCCAGATCTCTTTCCAGATCTCTTTCCAGCGGGCGTACGCCTCCGGCAGGCACACCGCGCACGGTCGGTGTCCGGCCTCGACGGCAGTGGTCTCGTCGGCGAAGAACACGCGCTGGGACACGTAGTGGCCGCGGGCTGTCGCCCTCGGCGCGGAGGGACAGTCCAGCCGCCCGTACAACCGGCCCCGCCGGTGTCCGCCGAGTGTGCCCGGCGTGGTGCTGCGGCAGGGCTCGCCGTCGGGGCCGAGCAGTGTGCGGATGCGCTGACCGGCTTCTTGGCGGGCGTCGGTGCGGTCGTTCATTTGGCCTCGTGGAAGACGAGGCCGAGGGTGCGGCGCCGGCCTGAGCGGACGGTGCTGACACCATGCCGCATGGGCGCGGTCGACCAGCCGCGCTTGGAAGCGACCGGCCGGTCGCGGGTGGTGAAGACCAGCCCGTGTCCCTGGAGAAGGACGGTGGCCGATCCCCGGGACTGGGCGCGGGGGCGCTGCTCGGTCATGAGGAAATCGCCACCGGTGTAGTCGGTGCCCGGCGCGTCGAGTCCGATGACGACCTGGAGCGGGAAGAGCATGTCGCCGAAGACGTCGCGGTGCAGGGCGTTCCAGTCTCCGGCGCCGTAACGCAGAAGGATCTGGGCGGACTTGGACTGCCCGGCCTCATGACACATACCGAGCCATTCCTCCAACTTGTCCGGCCACGGGGCGGACTTACCCAATCTTTCGGCCCAGGCACGGGCGATCGGCAACAAATGCGGGTAGAAAGCCTCGCGCAACTCCCGTACCACCTCGGGCAGATCGTGGGTGAAGTAGCGGTACTGGCCGGATCCGAATCGGTGGCGAGCCATGTCGACGGTGGTGCGGAAGCGTTCGTTCTCGTCGTACAGCCCGGCGAGCTCGCGGCACCGGTCGGAGGTGAGAAGCGGCCCGGTCAGCGCGCTGCCGTATTCGTCGACCTCGTCGGTGAGCGCGGCCCAATCGGTGGCATCGACCAGGTCGCTCACGGTTCCGGCCGGGCGTGTTGTGTCGATCACGGGTCTGGTCCCTCAGCATGTGGTTGGTAACGGGCAGAGTCGTGGGCGTCGCCGCGGCCCTGGTGGAAGTGCCGGGCTGCGTGGCCCCGTACGGCGTGCCGGAACCTGGGGATGGATTCAGCGGGCGTTGTGGAAGATGAGGCCCAAGGTGTTGCGTCGCCCGGATTCAACGGTTCCGGTGCCGTGCCGTACGGGGTGCCGGCGGTAGCCGTTCTTGCCGCGCACCGGCCGATGGCGGACCGGGAAGATCATCCCTTGGCCCAGCTCCGGCCTGACGACAACGGCCTTCGACTGGAAGCGGGGGCGCTGTTCGACGAAGACGTTCTCCCCGCCCGTGAAGTCCTCACCCGGCCGGTTCAGCATGATCGCAATCTGGAGCGGGAACACAATGTCGCCGTAGATGTCCTGATGCAGGCAGGCGTAGTCCCCCTCCCTGTAGGAAAGGAGCAGCGGAGTCGGGCGGTTCTGGCCATTGGCCGCGCACTCCTCGACGAGCTCCGCAAGCGTGTGGGGGAAGGTGCGTTCACCCAGCATCGGCGCCCATTGGTTGGCCATCCACGCCATCGGCGGGTAGAGGCTCTCGCGCAGCGCCTGCACCAGTGGGGGGAGTGGGTTCGCGTAGTACTTGTAGGTGCCGCGTCCGAAGTTGTAGCGCTGCATCACCACCGTGCTGCGGAACATTCCGTCGTCGTCGAACGTGCCGATGAGCTCCTCACACAGCTCGCGGCTGAGCAGGGGCGGTGTGAGCGCCACGCCGCGATCGTTCAACTGCCCATACATTGCAGGCCAGTCCAGCTCACTCAACGCGGGGAGGTCTTTATTGCACGGAACGTGCGGTGCGTCACCGATCCGGGGTTTCTCTCCGAACAGAGGCGGGGCGACGGCGGAGTGGTTCATGATGTGTTCCTCGGTGGTGTGTTGTCGTCGCAGCGGTCAGGGCCCGGCCGACACCTGTCGACCACTCGGGTGCGTGCGGCTTCGCAGCCTGCGCACTGTCGCGGCATCGCGGTCGAAGCCCTCGATGATCAATGCTGACTGCCCCCGGACAGCAAATCTGGCGCTATTCGGACATTGCGCTACGGGTCGTGTGCTGCGAGCAGCCCGAGGAAGCTGTCCACCGCGTCAACGGACCGGGTGAACGATCGAAACGGCTCAGAACCCCAGCATCGACTTGTCGAGCACGCCGCCCACCGCACCGTAGAAGCTGCATTTGATGGAGTGCCCGGATCTTCTTCGGAACACAAAGCCTGTGAGGAACAAGGCCACGAAGAGTGTCCCGACCGGCCGGACGGGCTCAGGCCCTGGCAGGCCGCCATTCGGAGGCAGCGGGCCGGCAGGAGGGCGAACCGGTGGGGAGCCGCTCTCGCGGCAGTCGCACAGACCGGTCGGGCGAGGGTCTCAGCCTCCTCTCAGCGGGCACCGTACAGGCTGGAAGAACAGTCCCCCCGGACCACCGGGCGTCCTTCACACCGAGCCGAGGAGGAGGTTTCTCTATGGCCTCCCACACCGTGGACCCGCCTGTCGTTCCGGCTGGAGACTTCACCGACCCGAACGCGACAAACACGGCCCGTCGGCTGCACCACTTCTTTGAAGGCGCCTGTGACCGCACACCATGGGCCGTCGCCCTGGAATGCGAGGAGCAGCATCTGACGTACGCCGATCTCGACGCACGATCCAACCAGGTGGCCCACTACCTGCGCCGCGTGGGCGTCGGTACGGGTACTCGCGTGGCTCTCCTGCTCCCGCGGTCTGTGGGCATGTACGTGTCGCTCCTGGGCGTGTGCAAGGCCGGGGCAGCGTTCGTACCGCTCGACCCCGCGTCCCCACCCGAACGCATCGCGTACATCCTGGGCGACGCAGGCGCCGGCGTCCTGCTGACCACGGGCGATCTGATGCCGCCCACCGGGCATGCGGAGACGGAGGAGCCGGGAGCGTGCCGGATGATCCGGACCGACGCCTGGGCGAGTGAACTCACTTGTCTTCCCACGACGCGGCCGCCTGCCGACACGTCCGCCGCGGGCCGGTACGAAAACGATCCCACCGCGTACATCATGTACACCTCGGGCTCCAGCGGCAGGCCCAAGGGCGTGGAGATCGCCCAATCGAGCATTTGCAACTTCCTCGGTGTCGTGACTCCCGTTTACGCCGTACGCCCCGATGACCGGGTATTCCAGGGCATGACCATCTCGTTCGACTTCTCCCTCGAAGAGATCTGGCCGACCTGGACGGCAGGCGCCACGCTCGTCGCCGGGCCGAGCGGCCCCGCGCGGCTCGGCGACGAGCTCGCCGACTTTCTGGAGACGCATCGCGTCACGGTGCTGTACTGCGTGCCGACGCTGCTGGCGACGATCCCGCGCGAGCTGCCGCAGGTTCGCAGCGTCGTCGTGGGCGGCGAGGCGTGCCCGCAGAGGCTCGTCGAGCGGTGGAGCAGGCCGGGACGCCGCATCCTCAACACGTACGGACCGACAGAGGCCACCGTCACGGCGACCTGGCAGGAACTGCGTGCAAACCGGCCCGTCACCATCGGACGGCCTCTGCCGACGTACTCGGTGGCACTTCTCGACGAACAGCGGCGGCCCGTGCCCCACGGTTCGGCCGGCGAGATATGCCTGGGCGGTCCAGGCCTGGCCCGCGGTTACGTGGGCCGGCCGGACCTGACCGCCGACCGTTTCATCGAGCACCCGCTGGGTCCCCGGGGCGGCCGGCTCTACCGCACCGGTGACCTCGGCCGGATGACCGTCGACGGGGAGATCGAGTACCTGGGCCGGGCCGACGCCGAGGTGAAGATCCGGGGATACAGGGTGGCACTCGGTGAGATCGAAAACGTGCTGCTGGAGGACCCTGGCGTAGCTCAAGCGGTCACCACGCTCGTCGCGGCGCCGGACGCGGGCAGGATTCCGCAGACCCGGGACGACCCGGATCCGGCCGGGCACAGCGAGACCGGGAGCAGCGAGGTGCTCGCCGCCTACGTCGTCCGTGCCACAGACTCTTCCGGCCCGGACGCCGCCTCCGACAACGACCTCTCAGACCGTCTGCACGAGCACCTGCAACGTACTCTGCCCGCCTACATGGTGCCGTCCTTCCTCGACATCCTCGACCGCCTTCCCGCTATGCCGAGCGGCAAGGTCGACCGCCGGCTGCTGCCCGCTCCGACCGGCCGGCGACTCATGGGGATCGGCCGCGTGGTACCCGCCCGCGGTGAGTTGGAGACGCGGGTCCGGGACACCTGGGCACAGGTGCTCGGCCTCGCTCCCGACGAATTGTCGGCCGAGGCGAATTTCTTCACCGAGCTCGGCGGCCACTCGTTGCTCGCCGCCCGGGTCGTATCGCTGTTGCGCGGCCGCGACAACGGAACCGGCCCGACTCTGCGTGACCTGTACGAGCACCCGACCGTGCAAGAGTTCGCAGAGCGGATACGCGCCTCGGCGGCCACCATGGGCACCAGCCCGCCCCGCCCATTCATCCGTCACAGCCGCGGCCGGATCGCGCTCGCCGGACTGGCCCAGGCGGGGGCCCTCTACGTTGTGCTCCTTCTGTTGACGCTGCCTGTGGCCATCTCATACGCCGCACGCCACGGCCAGGTCTCGGGCGGGGGGGTCGTGCAGCTGACGATCGCCGTCGTGGCCGGTTACCTGGCGGTACGCTGGATCCTTCCTCTCGCTCTGGCGCGCCCGCTGGAGAACGGCATCGCACCTGGTCGCTACCCACTGTGGGGGCTGACCTATCTGCGCCTGTGGGTGCTGAACCTGCTGCTGGAGATCAGCCCGTTGCGGGTACTCAGCGGCTCTCCCATGATGGCTCCCTACCTTCGGCTGCTCGGTGCACGCGTCGGGGCCCGCACCACGATCGCTACCGGCATGATCGGTCTGCCGGCTCTGCTGAGGATCGGCAGCGACGCGGCGGTCGGCTATGGCGTTTCGCTTCGCCCCTGGCAGGTCGCGGACGGATGGGTCACCGTCGCTCCGATCACGGTTGGCGAGCGGGCCTTCGTCGGTGCCAACGCGGTGCTTGAACCCGGTGCGTGCATGGGGCCGGGGTCCGCGCTCGGCGAGCAGTCCGTGTTCGGCCAGGACGCGTCGATGGCTGCCGGAGCGCGCTGGACCGGATCACCGGCGCGCCGGGTCGGGGCCCTCGCCCCGGTCATCGAGACAATGCTGCGCACACGCGGCGTTGCAGATGAGTGGCGGCCGCGACATCTGCTTGCGGCGCTGCTCGGCCTGGTGTTCTTGGAACTGGCTCCTCTGCTGACCGTCCTGCCCACCATCGCGTTGTTCTGGTTCGCATGGCTGCGCTGGGGTGCGGGCTCGGGGCCGGCCGCCACCGCGCTGTCCGGCCCGGTCTTCGTGGGTACGGTGTGCTTGGTGGTGGCCGCCGGCAAGCGCGTGGTTCTGCCTGAGGTGCCCGTGGGCATCCACTCGGCGCGCTCCTCGCTCGGCGTGCGCAAATGGGTCGTGGACAAGCTGATGGAGTACAGCCTCACTTTCACCAACGCCCTCTACGCCACCCTCTACACCGTGCCGTGGCTGCGGCTGCTCGGCGCGCGCGTGGGCCAGGGTGCCGAGGTTTCCACCGTCGCGTACGTCGATCCGGGCCTGCTGACCCTCAAAGAGAAAAGCTTCGTCGCGGACAACGCGAGCATCGGTGCCGCTGTCTTCGCGGCAGGCCAGGTGGCCATGGGACCCACCACGGTGGGCAGCCGGGCGTTCGTCGGCAATGCGGCGCTGGTGGCGGCCGGCACGGAGCTGGGTGCGAGCTCCCTGGTCGGCGTGGGTACGGTCCCGCCACCCGAGGGTGTGCCCGACGGCACTACATGGCTCGGCTCCCCCGCATTGCGGCTGCCGGTGCGCCAGAGCAGCGGTTCGTATCCGGAGGAGCTGACGTACCGACCGACCCGCAGGGCGGTGCTCGTTCGTCTGGGTATCGAGTTCTTCCGCGTCACCATGCCCGCCTCGGTTCTGGCGACCAGTGCCTACCTGTACCTGCTGGCACTGTCCGGCCTCGCCCGCGGCGCCGGCCCGCTGGTCCCGGTACTGGTCTCGCCCTTCCTGGCCATCGGCGCGGCGTTCGCGGCCATCGCATACTGCATGGTGGCCAAGCTCGTCGTCATCGGAAGGTACCGGCCGCGTGTCGAGCCGCTGTGGAGTTTGTTCGTACGGCGTACGGAGTTCGTCACCGGCCTTTTCGAGGCGGCCGCGGTCCCGGCGGGGGTGGGTGTGCTGGTAGGGACTCCGTTCCTGCCGGTGGTACTCCGAATGTTCGGTGCCCACATCGGCCGACGTACCTGGATCGGCACCACCTTCCTCACCGAGTTCGATCTGGTGGAGGTGGGCGACGACGTCGCGGTCGACAGGAACGTCTCCCTACAGACACATTTGTTCGAAGATCGTGTCATGAAGATGTCGACGGTGACTGTTCGGTCCGGTGCGGATATCGGCACCCGGGCCATCGTGCTGTACGACGCGGTAGTGGGCGAGCGTGTCGGGCTTGGGGCGTTGTCCCTGGTCATGAAGGGGGAACACCTGCCGCTGGGGACGAACTGGCGAGGGCTTCCCGCCGAAGGAGTGACAAGCCGTCCCCGACCGGTTCGGGGGGACCGGTCGGGGACGACTGCGGTGCGCGACGCATGAGCACAACGCGCCGGTGAGGAGGAAGACATGATTCAGGCCGAGACGCCCGAACCCCGCCGCCTCGCGCTCGTCTACCGGGGACCGGCATCGCTGCCCGGTTGCCCGGAGGCGGTCGCGGACCTGCTCGCCGCCGGGCCGTGGGAACTGGATGTCCGCTTCGCCGGTCCGCGCGAGACCCTGAAGCTGTCGGCCGGATCGCTGTCCAGGGCCCTTGTCTATGCCCAGCCGGGTGGCGGCTCGCTCCGTCCCGCCTACCGAAAGCTGAGGAAGCAACGTGACGCGATCCGTGACTTCGTCCGCGGCGGCGGGCGCTACCTGGGCTTCTGCCTGGGCGCCTACCTGGCAGGGGCCACCCCGGGATTCGCTCTGCTGCCCGGCGACACCGACCAGTACATCCGCTCACCGGGGTGCACAGTCCACGACACCGGCAACACGCTGGTCGGGGTGATGTGGCGCGGACGGCCCCGCACTGTCTTCTTCCAGGACGGACCGTACTTCGCGCTCGACGCAGGCGCGGACGCGACTGTCCTGGCCACCTACACCAATGGCGCGACCGCCGCGGTCGTGACCCGGTTCGGTGCCGGCCGCGTGGGAGTCACCGGACCACACCCGGAGGCCGGCGACGACTGGTACACCGACAACCGCCTCCCGCTCCACCACACCCGGGACCTCGCTGTGGACCTCGTGAATGCGGTGATGGAGAGATGACTGCGGTGCCCGCACCGACGAGTCCCGATTCGACGATCGCGGTGCGACTGTGGCTCGTCCCGGCGGGCGGACGGGACACACTCCAGGAGGCATCGTCCGTCCTGGACGCCGGCCAGAAGCGGCGGGCGCCGGCCTTTCGTCGAGCGCGCGACCGCAGCAGGTACATGGGCGCACACACTCCTGCGCCGAATCCTCGGGGCTCAGGGGCGTAGCCCCCCCGGGAGGTGCTCCTCACCCGCGAACGGTGCCCGATATGCGGCGGCCCGCACGGCCGCCCTGCGGTAGCGAACGGCGCGGTGCACTTCTCGCCGGCCTACAGCGGGGATCTCTGCCTCGTCGCAGTGGCGAACACGACCGTGGGCGTTGGCATGGAACAGACCCGAACAGGCAACAAGGCTCGGTTCGGACCTTCATCCGAGGAAGGCCTCGGAGCTCTTGGCTCTGCCCGCACAGAGCCGGCCCCTGGCCTTCGCTCGCGCCTGGGTACGCAAGGAGGCATACCTCAAGGGGCTCGGCACAGGTCTGACACGCGGGTTGTCCGTCGACGAGGTCGGAACAGGGCCCGTCCTCACCCAGAGCTCGCCGGGCTGGCTGATCGCCTACATCGCCCCTGGCAGAAGCCGCGTCGCGGCGATCGCCGTCCGTCGCCGCCGACTGCGCACGGCGGCCGGCCGGGGAACCCGGCCGGCCGCCGTGCGATTGTCACCAAGGAGCAGTCGGTGGCTCCGGCTCTTACCCGCCGACCGGGTGGTCGGCGACACGGGACGTGCGGATCAGGCGCTCACGCGCATCCTCAATCTCCCTCTCCCGGTCATCTGCGGACCGCCTGCCGTCATCCGGCCTCCTGTCCCTGCGCTCCCGCTCGTCACCACGCCGCGCCTGCGCTCGCACCGTGTCGATCCCGCGTGCATCACGCTCGCCTCGCCGGACCTCATCCCTGTCCCGGCGCCGGTCTCGACTGTCTGTCATGGTTCCTCTCCCTCCTCACTTGCTTGAGGCCTCCAGCGTGTGCTGCGGGCACTGAGAGGACCCTGAGAACCCGCGACGCTCTCAGCGCCTTCTCAGGGGACAGTCCGTCCGGTGCGGCACTAGGGTGGATGGAGAGGCTGCCATGCGGATGCTGATCATCGAGGACGAGCGTGGACTTGCCGCGGCGATCGCCGACGGACTCGCTTCTGAGGGCTTCGTCGCCGACGCCGCATATGACGGTGTGGACGGGCTCTGGCGGGCCCTCCACGAGCCGCACGATGTCATCGTGCTGGACATCATGCTGCCCGGCCTGTCGGGGTACGAGGTCCTCAAGCGAATGCGGGCAGCGAACGTGTGGACCCCTGTGCTGATGCTCACGGCGAAGGACGGAGAGTACGACGAGGCCGACGCCCTGGACCTCGGCGCCGACGACTACCTGAGCAAGCCGTTCTCGTACGTGGTACTTGTGGCCCATCTGCGGGCGCTTCTGCGCCGAGGGGCCCCACCTCGGCCCGCGGTGCTCGCGGTCAACGACCTCACCCTGGACCCCGCCCGTCGGCGGTGCCGTCGCGGGAGCCATGAGATCGACCTGACCGCACGGGAGTTCACCCTCCTGGAATACCTGCTCCGGCGTGCCGGCCAAGTG
Source organism: Streptomyces sp. NPDC088246 (assembly GCF_044741025.1). NCBI lineage: Bacteria > Bacillati > Actinomycetota > Actinomycetes > Kitasatosporales > Streptomycetaceae > Streptomyces > Streptomyces sp. NPDC088246. Next base: position 88,673 of record NZ_JBIURV010000010.1, on the reverse strand, counting down.
GTCAGCAAGACAGAGATCCTCACACACGTGTGGGACGAGAACTTCGACGGCGACACCAACATCGTCGAGGTCTACGTCGGTTACCTGCGGCGCAAAATCGACGCCCCATTCGACCGCCAGACCATCGAGACCGTCCGCGGAGCGGGCTACCGGCTGCGGAGCTGAGGAGGACAGCGGATGCACGTCGTCATCCGGGCTTGGTGGTCCCGCCGGTCGCTGCAACTGCGGCTGACCGTTGCGGCCGCCCTCATGATCGCGTTGGGACTGGCCGGTGCCGCTGTGCTGCTCGTTCTGTGGCTGCATTCAAGTCTCATCAGCGAGCTCGACCAGACCACCCTGCAGGATGCCCAGGTCGTCGCAGCAACCCTTGAGGCCGAACCGCGCGGCACCGTACTGCACAACACCTTCCACGGCGAAGCCGCTGTCCAAGTGGTCGACGCGAAGGGAACAGTGCGGGCCAGCTCGGCGAATCTGCGCAGCAAACCCCGGTTGTTCGACTTCCCGCCGAACGCATCCGGTACCCCACACCCCCGCACCGTCCACGACATCCCAGTGGGCGAAAGCGGTGGCTGGCGTGCTGTGGCCGTCCCGGCCGGTACCCGTCACGACCCGATGACCGTGTACGTCGCCATGTCCACAGAGGGCATCGACCATGGCCTGGCCAAGCTGACGTTCGGCCTCGCCACCACCGTGCCATCGACCGTGGCCCTGCTCACCGGTGTCGTATGGCTGCTCACCGGGCGCGCGTTGCGCCCCGTGGACTCCCTGCGAACCCAGACCGCTGAGATCACCGCCTCGGACCTGGGGCGCCGACTCGACGTGCCCCCCGCCGAGGACGCTCTGGGCCGGCTCGCGAAGACCTTCAACGACCTGCTTGCCCGCCTGGAGGCTTCGACGCGGCGGCAGCGCGGTTTCGTCGCCGACGCCGCCCACGAACTGCGCAGCCCCCTGAGCACCTTGCACACACGCCTGGAGGTCGCGGTCAGCCATCCTGAAACCGCTGACTGGCGATCACTCGCCCCCGCCCTGCTCGAGGAGACCGAACGGCTTTCCCGGCTCGTCGACGATCTTGTACAGCTGGCCCGCCTCGACGCCCGTCCCCGTCTGCGCAAACGCCCGGTCGACCTGGAAGAGATCGTCTTCACCGAGGTGGGCGAGGCCCGCCAGCGCACTTCTCTCATCATCGACCAGCGCGCCGTCAGCGCCGCACGCGTCCACGGTGACAGGGATGCCCTCGCCCGCGTGGTACGGAACCTGCTGGACAACGCCCTTCGCCATGCCGCCACCCGCATCGACATCCGCCTTTATGTCCTGGACGGCGCCGCAAACCTGTTCGTAACCGACGACGGGCCCGGCATCCCTGCCGCCGACCGGCAACGCGTCTTCGAGCGCTTCACTCGACTCGACCACGCGCGCGCACGGGACACAGGCGGCAGCGGCCTGGGGCTGGCCATCGTCCGCGACATCATCACCGCCCACCACGGCAGCGTCCACATCGAGACCAACCACCCAGGTGCTACCAACCACCCAGGCGCTCGGATCGTCGTGCGGATTCCCGTCGGCGATCGATAGCGGCCGAGTAGGTGGCGCGCTGGCCACTCACTACGACGCCGGCCACTCACTACGACAAGACCGCCACCATCTACCTGGCGGCATTCCTCCTCGTGGCATCGTCATCTGGCCCGAAAGATGATGCGAAGGAAACGGCCTGGACGTCCGGCCCCGCCACGTTGCGGCCTGCCAGTCGGTCGGCCAGGGACTCGGCGGCGTCGGGACCTACGGACCCGCACCTCCGGTGGCCCAGGGCAAGGGCACGCTCGACGAGACGCGCCCTCGCGCTCACGTAGTCGGCGCCGGCATAGGACACCCGCCGGCCATCCGCGTCATCGCGGCGGCCCACGCAGACGAACGGACAGTCCTCCGCAACCAGTCGGCCGAGCTCTGTGGCCGGCACCTCACGGCCGAGCAGCAGGCAACCGTCGGCCACCCGCAAGCGGTTGTTCTCGTGGAAGATCCGCCGCCTCCCGTCACATACCGGCGCGCTGGTGAACAGCAGCAGATCGCAGCCGTCGCGCTCGGCGCTCTCCTCGATGCCACGCAGGAACGGGTGGCAGAAGTCGGCACTGCTGTTGGGGAAGGCGGGTTCGTAGGTGAAGACACCGATGATCCGGTTGAGCTGCTTGAGCATCCGGCGGGCCAGCGGGTCCGAGGCGTAACCCGTCTCGCGAATGACGCGGAGCACGCGCTCTCGCGTCTCGGACGCGATGCGCGTCGCGGCGTCGAGGCGGTTGTTCAGCACCAGGCAGCACGCCAAGAGCACCGCAGTCCCGGGGACTTGCGCGATCGACCGCGTCAACCTACGGCACCCCGGCCAGGTCCTGCTGTCAACCTCCCGAAGTACCCCGCGTCGCGCGGCAACGCCAGCTGCGGGATCTGACACACGTATGACCCGGCATCGCGATCCCCGGGCAGCACTCCTGCGGGACCGACCTCGTCATCGATTTCGTGTCGTTGTCGCGCCATGCCGTCCTGTTCACATTCCACCTCGGCGGCGAGCGTGACCGAGGAGGGCGCCGATGACGGAACGGCAGTCCTACCAGTAATGCCGTCGGCCTCCCACCGCATGCCCGACGGCACCCAGGATCCAGAGGACGATGCCGATCACGACGAGTACAACACCGATCGTCCAAAGGATCGAGATACCTGCCACCAGGCCGATGACCAGCAGAATGACACCGAGGATGATCATGACGACCTCCAACCTCACATCTTCTCCCAGTATGCGCCTGACTCCTTCGCGGGGTGATACAGGCCGTGCAAGGAGCATCACCTCCGCCCGCGTAGGCACCGCTCGAATGGCCCAAGGCGCGAACGTGGAACACGATGAGGAGGCGGGGACTTTCCTTTTTTCTGCCTGCCACCGTAGGCCGGGGCAGGAAAGTGTCCGGCAGCGTCATCTCACCGGTCACGGACTGCACGCCCGCAAACGACTCCCGTGAGCGGAATCCTTGACCGCTGTGCCGCGGAGCGCTTCTACGAGGAGCATGTCGAAGCCGCCGCCGATCACAGCAGGCAGTGGTGCTGCGCGACGTCATCGTCGGCGACGACAGCCGCGGGTGGATGGCCGGTGGCTCCGCCCGTAGGGGTGACTTCCTGCGCATGTCGCCGCGGGAGCCCAAAAGGACGCGGCCCAGGCTGGTACCAGCAGGGAATGCCCAGGCCATCGCATCCGCAGCCCGACAACACGGACCCCGGCGTACCGTCCGAAGGACGACGGCACCGGATCCGCACCGCGTCACGTCAGGCGCTGCGCGGCATCACCCGCCCTGCGAACCGGATCCCGGGCGCGCAAGATGCGCCGCCCGGCCCGCGGTACGAGCCACGCGTGAACCCCACGCTGCAGACGGCCGCTGCCTACGCCTGGCGAATCCTCGTCGTGGGAGCCGTCGTGTACGCCGTCTTCTCAGCACTGGGACGGTTCCACGAGGTAGCGGTAGCCGTCTTCCTCGGCCTGGTCGGCACCGCGATGTTGCGCCCGGTGGCGGATCTCCTGGCTCGTCCGATGCCGCGGCCGCTCGCTGTCGCTGTCGCGCTCGTCGGCAGTATCGTCCTCGTCCTCGGCGTTCTGACCCTCATCGGCGAGGTAGTCGCCGCAGAACACGCCGGGCTGGAGCGGGAGTTCGGCGACGGCCTGATCAGGATCGAACACTGGCTGGAGGGGCCACCGTTCCGGCTGAACCCCAAGACGCTCGACGACATGCAGTCCCGGATCGGGCAGTTCCTGTCCAGCCATCGCTCCACCCTCATCAGCACGGCCCTCAGTGGCGTGGGCCGGCTGGTGGAGGTGGTCACCGTGTTCGCTCTCGCATTGTTCTGCTCGGTCTTCTTCATTCACTCGGGCGACCAGCAGTGGGACTGGTTCTGCGACCAGCTTCCGGAGACGGCCCGGGCCCGGGTGACGGTCGCGGGCCGTGCGGCGTGGCGGACGTTCACCGGATACACACACGGCATCGTCCTGGTGGCGGCGACCAACGCAGTACTCGTCGGACTGGCCCTGTTCGCACTCGGAGTGCCGCTGGCCCTTCCCCTGGCGCTGCTGGAGTTCTTCGCCGCCTTCATTCCGTTGATCGGCTCACCGGTCGCCCTCGCGGTCGCCGCCGTGGTGGCTCTGGCGGCGAAAGGCCCGATCGTGGCGGCCGTCGTCATCGCGCTGATCGTGGTCATCGGCCAGATCGAGGGCCATCTTCTGCACCCGATCGTGATGAGCTGGGCCGTCCGCCTGCACCCGGTGGTGGTCGCACTCGCGGTGATCGGCGGCGCCATCGCTGCGGGGGTGCTGGGCGCGGTGGTGGCAGTACCGCTCGTGTCCGTCGTCTGGTCGGCTCATCAGGCCCTGCGCCAGGCACGCGAATCCGCGCAGGCGAAGGATTGAGGGATGCGCGGGGGCGGAAGCGGGACAGGAGCCAGGCACCGGGGTTCCCGGCCGGCCTGCCACGGGCACAGGCCGGAGGCCGAACTGCCGGTGCGGGTTCCGTCGTACCGCTGTTGCTGCCGCCCCCGGCGATCTCGGCCGCCTGGTCCGAGGCAGGCTCGCCCCGGCCCACCGGGTCCTGCCTCGAATCGGGCACAGCCACTGCGCGTCAACGGGGCGTCGTGTGCTGCCTCCTCACCTCCAGGCCCTTCGGCGCCTCGATGTGCGCCGTGCCGTCGGCGTCGACGGAGATGTCCAGCCGCCCGCCCGCCACATCGAGCCCCTCGACCTTCAGCGGCCGGTAAGCCTCCGCGAACCCGGGCGCGACCGTGAGCGTTCCGCCGGGGACATCGGCGGAGAGCCCCAGCACCGACTGGAGGACCATGACGGACGAGGCCGCCGCCCAGGCCTGCGGGCGGCAGGATGCCGGATAGGGGGATGGCCGGGCATCGGTCGCCGCTCCATGACCGGCGAACAATTCGGGAAGCCGCGCGTCGAAGGCCGCCGATGCGGTCAGCAGCCCCTCGGACAGGGACGCGGCCGCTTCCGGGAACCCGGCCCTGACCAGGCCGTGCACCGCGATCGCGGTGTCGTGCGGCCAGATGGAACCGATGTGATAGCCGTACGGGTTGTAGGCAACGGAGTCGCTGCTCAGCGTTCGCAGACCATGGCCCGAGTCGAGGTCGGGCGCGCTGAGCCTGGCGGCCAGCAGGGCGCTCTCCTCGTGGTTGAGCAGGCCCGTGCCCAGCAGGTGGCCGAAGCCCGAGGTGACCGAGTCCACCGGCTTCTTCTCACGGTCGAGCGCAACAGCCGGGTACGGCCCCCGCTCGTCCTCCACCCAGAAGTGGCTGCGGAAACGGTCCCGCAGCCGCTCGGCCCACTCCTCCCACCGGTCGGCGCCGGGGCGGCCGAAGGCACGCAGCAGGTCCGCACCGCCGCGGGCCGCCTCGTACGCGTACGCCTGGACCTCGCAGAGCGCGATCGGGGAAGCGGCGAAGCGTCCGTCGCGATACCGGATGGAGTCGCCCGAGTCCTTCCAGCCCTGGTTGGCCAGGCCCCGTCCGGTGTGGTCGATGTACTTCAGGAAGCCGTCCCCGTCCGCGTCGCCGTGGTCGCGCATCCAGGCGAGGGCGGACTCCGCGTGCGGCAGGAGCTGTTCGACCTGCTCGGGCGCGAGGCCCCAGCGCCAGGAGTCGTGCAGCAGGGTGATCCAGAGCGGGGTGGCATCGACCGTGCCGTAGTAGCAGGGGGGCAGGGCGAAGTTCTCGTTGAAGTTCTGGGTGGCACGGCGCACTTCGTGCAGGATCTTGCCTGGCTGCTCCTCGGTGTCCTGATCGGACTTCGTGCCCTGCCGGCGGGCGAGTGTGCGCAGCGTACCTGCGGCGAGATCGGTGCCCAGCGGCAGCAGCATGCGCGCCGCCCACAGGGAGTCGCGGCCGAAGAGGGTGAGGAACCACGGGGCTCCGGCGGCCAGGAACTGGTCGGTGGGCCTCTCCGGGTCGGTCAGCCGCAGCCGGTCGAGGTCGGCGGCCGACTGGCTCAGCCAGTGATCGAAGCGGCGGTCGGCGCTGCGCAGGACGGGCGTACGCCAGGGCAGGCTGTCGGCAGGTGGTGCGGGGAACTGGTCGCCGTCCTCATGCGCGGCGTCGCAGTGCAGTACGGCGGTCCATGACGCGCCGGGGGCGAGTTCGATGTCGTACGTCAGTGTTCCGGCGGCCGGGTCGACGGCGGCGGGCCGCGGGTAGCCGGTGAGCCGTACCGCGAAGGTGTCCCTGGACCAACCGAGTCCGCCCTCCGTGGCGTTGGCAAAGACCGGGCTCTGCGCGTGTCCGGACTTGACCCGCTCGATCGGGGCGAGGTCGGTACCGGCGGTGACGATCAACCGGACCCGGACATGCTGCCGTCCGGCGTTGGCGACTTCGAGGGTCTCCTCCAGGCGCCCGGGCGTGACGTGGCGGCGCCGGTGCAGGGTGACGGCCGGGTCCGGTGTCTCCTCGCCCAAGCCGCGCAGCACACCGCGAAAGGCGGCCCGGTCCGCGCCGTCGAGGGCTCCTCGGACAGGTGCGATCGCAATTCCGTCCGCCGCGACGGTCAGCCGGGCAAGGGCTCTGCTGTCGCCGTGGTAGAAGCCGTCCGCGGCGCCGTCGATCTGTCCGTCCGCCTGCGAGATCGCGAAGCTCGGAGCGTACAGCGTCACACAGGCGTCATGCAGGAACGGCTGGAGGCCTTCGGCCGACGGGCCGACCCCCGTATCGGAGTTCGTCATGTCGTGGGTCTTGACAGTTGTGTCCAACAGAGCAGAACCTCTCAGGCATTGGAGCGTTCCAAGAACCCTAACGACGACTTCAGCGCGTTGACAACGGTTTTGGAACGCTCCAATGAACTCGTCCATTCGTACGACCGGTTTCGGAGACACTCATGCCCCGCTCCCCCAACACCCCTGCGTCCAAGACCGGTTCAGTCACCCTGGCCACGGTCGCGCGGCGGGCGGGAGTGTCTCCGCAGACGGTGTCGAACGCGCTCAATTCCCCCGAACTGCTGCGTCCGGAGACCCTGGAGCGGGTCCGTCGTACCATCGACGAGCTGGGCTATCGCCCGCACCGAGCGGCTCAGACCCTGCGCACCCGCTCCAGCAAGCTCATCGGCTACGGCATCCGCCCCACCGCCCCCGGCACCTCGGCCCCGGTCATGGACCGGTTTCTGCACGCCCTGTCCCAGACCGCCGACGAGGCCGGGTACCGGATTCTGCTCTTCGCCTCACCTCCCGGCAGCGCCGGCCTCGACGGGTACGAGGAGCTCCTCGACCTGCACAGCGTGGACGGTTTCGTGCTGAGCGGCACCGACCGGGGCGACCAGCGCCAGGCCTGGCTGGAGAAGCGCGGCGTGCCGTTCGTGGGCTTCGGCCGCATGTGGTCCGGCCGGCAGATCGGGGACTGGGTGGATGTCGACGGCGCCTCGGGCACGGACGCCGCGGTCGAGCATCTGGTGGGTCTGGGGCATCGCAGGATCGCGTTCCTCGGCTGGCCGCGCGGCTCCGGGGTCGGCGACGACCGTGCCATGGGCTGGCAGCGTGCCATGCGGCGGCACCACCTTTCGATACGCAACAGACGGGCACGGAGCGTCGATGACATCGCCTCCGCACAGGCCGCCGCCGGACCGCTGCTCGACGCGGGTGCGACGGCCGTGATCGCCGCAAGCGACATGCTCGCTCTGGGGTGCTATCACGCCCTGCGCGAGCGACGAGCCATGCCGGGCACGGATGTGGCGGTCGTCGGCTTCGACGACTCCCCCACGGCCGCGCTTCTCTCCCCCGGACTGTCCACCGTCGCCCAGCCGCTGGAGGCCGTCGGCCGCGAATGTGTCCGGCTTCTGCTGGCCCGGATGTCGGAACTCGGCGCTCCGCCCGAGCGCGTCCTGCTCGAACCGTCCCTCGTCGTACGTGACAGCACATCCGCGTCGGGCGACTGAACCACCCCGCGCCCGTCCACGGGCCACCCATTCACAGCGCGCCCGTTCCGGGCTGCTGAGCCGCAAGCACTATCCCCCTGGAGGAATTCATGGGAACCCGTACGGCCGTCGCCGCCTTCGTCACCTGCGCGGCGCTACTGACCGCCACCGGCTGCTCATCCAGCTTCGGCAGCGACAAGGAGCCGGAGCAGGACAAGGCCGGCAAGCAGAAACTGACGGTGCTGATCGCCACCTCGGGGGACGCCGAGACCCAGGCGGTCAAGGCCGCCGCCGCCGCGTATGCGAAGAAGTCGGGCAACTCGGTCTCGGTCGAGGTGGCCAAGGACATGAACCAGCAGCTTGCCCAGTCCTTCGCCGGGCACAAGCCGCCGGACGTCTTCTATGTCAACTCCGACCAGTTCGCGAACTACGCGAAGGGCGGTTCGCTGTACCCGTACGGGGACCAGATATCCGACGCCGACGACTTCTCCCAGCAGCTGCGGACCTCGTTCTCGTACGACGGGAAGCTGGTCTGCCTGCCGAAGGACGCCTCCACCCTCGGTCTGGCCATCAACACCGATCTGTGGAAGAAGGCCGGGCTGACGGAGAAGGACTATCCCAAGAGCTGGGAGGAGCTGAGGACCGTCGCGGACAAGCTCACCGGCAACGGCGTCACCGGTCTGGTCACCAGCGACGAGTTCCAGCGGCTCGGCGTCTTCATGAAGCAGGCGGGCGGCTGGCTCACCGACGCTGACCAGAAGAAGATGACCGCCGACACCGCGGAGAACGCCAAGGGGCTCGACTTCGTCCAGTCCCTGCTCAAGTCGGGCTCGATGAAGTTCGCCAAGCAGGTGGACACCAGCTGGGGCGGTGAGGCGCTCGGCAAGGGCAAGGCCGCGATGGCCATCGAGGGCAACTGGCTCGAAGGCGGCATGAGGCTCGACTACCCCGATGTGAAGTACGCCATCGCGCCGCTGCCCTCGGGGCCGGCCGGCCAGGGCACCCTCGCCTTCAGCAACTGCTGGGGCGTCGCCGCCGACAGCGCGCACCGCGAGGCGGGAGTCGACCTCGTGAAGTACCTGACCTCCGCCAAGCAGCAGCTCGCCTTCGCCGACGCGTTCGGAGTCATGCCGTCGCGGACGAGCGCGCTCAAGACGTACGCCGAGAAGCAGCCGGCCGCCAAGGCCTGGGTGGACGGCAGCGCCTACGCACAGGGCCCGGTGACGATCGCCGGTTTCGACAAGGTCCTGAGCCAGTTCAACACCGATCTGCAGTCGCTGCGCACCGCCGACCCGAAGAAGATCCTCGCCGACCTTCAGCGCAACGGCGAACAGGCGATCGCGAAGGGCAACTGAGCCCCCATGCCCATCCGCACGATCCGCGCGAGCGGTACCCCCCGAACGACCGGCTCGCCCGGCGCACCTGACGGCGCCCCGGGCGAGACCGGCACGACCGCGAAGGCTCGCGCCCGGCGCGCGGGCCTTCGCGGGGAGGGCACCTGGGGCTGGCTGTTCGTCAGCCCCATGGTGCTCGTCCTCGGCCTGTTCATGGTGCTTCCCATCCTGATGGCGCTGTGGGTGAGCCTGCTGCACTGGGACGGACAGTCCAACCCGTTCTCCGGTCAGGCCGATTTCGTCGGTCTGGACAACTACCGGTCGCTGCTCACCCAGGACGGGCTCGATCGCACCCTCTTCGCCACGTCCCTGCGCAACAACGCCTACTACGTACTGCTGACCGTCCCCCTGCAGACCGTGCTGGCACTGGGTCTGGCCCTGATCGTCAACCAGAGGCTGCTGCGGGGGCGCGGCGCCCTCCGTACGACGTTCTTCTTCCCGTCGGTCACCAGCTCCATCGCCGTCTCCACGGTCTTCCTCTTTCTCTTCCAGGGCAGCGGAGCCGTCAACTCCATGCTGTCCTGGATCGGGGTCAAGGGACCGAACTGGTTCGCGGACCCGCGCGGGGTGCTCTCCCTGATCCTGGGAAGTCTGGGAATCGTCGATCCCGAACGGCCCACCGGAATCCTGGCCGACCACTCCGCCATGGGGCTGTCGTGGTTCGAGTGGCTCTCGGGTCCCTCTGTCGCGATGTGCACGCTCATCCTGCTCGCCGTGTGGACGACCTCCGGCAGCTTCATGCTGATCTTCCTCGCGGCGCTCCAGAACATCCCGCGGGAGCTGGAGGAGTCGGCGGCGATGGAAGGGGTCAACCGCCGTCAGATGCTGCGGCATGTGACGCTGCCCGCCCTGCGTCCCGTGCTGTTCCTGGTTCTGACGCTCGGGCTGATCTCCACCTGGCAGGTGTTCGACCAGGTGTATGTGATGGGCCAGGGCGCTCCGGGCAATACGACGCTCACGCCCGCCTTCCTGTCGTACTCGGCGGGCTTCGACAACGCGGACTTCGGGCAGGGCGCGGCGATCGCGTTCATCCTGCTCGCCCTGATCCTCGTCCTGACCGCGTTCCAGCGCTGGGCGCTGCGGGAGCGCGGCGTACGTACCGGGAGGAACCGATGACTGTCGCCGCTACGGCCGTACGCGACCGGGCTCGGCCCTCCCCTCGCCGTCGCGCCCCGCACGACCGGGGCCGCCCCGTCCTGAGCCGTTTCCGCCTGCCGTGGCGGTTGGTGGGGTATGCCGCGGTGCTGGGGCTGGGTCTGCTGTATCTGCTGCCGTTCGTCCTCCAGCTGGTGACCGGTTTCAAGACGGATCCGGACGCTGCCGCGCATCCGCTGGGCCTGCTGCCCACCACTCCGACCACGGCGGCGTACCAGCGGCTGTTCGGGTTGAGCCAGGCCGCGGATGGGGTGCCCTTCCTGCGCTGGCTGGGCAACTCGGCGCTGGTGGCGGTGGTGGTGACCGTGGGCCGGGTGCTGTTCGACTCCATGGCGGGATACGCGCTCGCGCGGCTGCGCTTTCGGGGCCGCTCCGCACTGTTCGGCTTCGTGCTCGCGGTGATGGCGGTGCCCGGAGTGGCCCTGCTCATCCCGAAGTTCCTGGTGCTCAACACCTTCGGGCTCTTCGACACGTACACCGGCATGATCCTGCCGTTGCTGGTGGACGCGGCGGGCATCTTCATCATGAAGCAGTTCTTCGAATCGGTACCGCGCGAGGTCGAGGAGGCCGCACGGGTCGACGGGGCGGGTGTGTTCCGGATCTTCTGGTCCGTCGTCCTGCCGATGGCCCGGCCGGCGTTGATCACCTTGACGATCCTGTCGTTCCAGGGATCGTGGAACGAGTTCACGCACTTCCTCGTCAGCACGCAGTCCGGCCAGTACGAGACGCTCACGACGGGCCTGGCCCGCTTCGTCTCGGGCGGACTCGGCGGCGGAACGCAGTATCCGTTGAAGCTGGCGGCGGCGCTGCTCTCCACCATCCCGGTGGCCGCGCTGTTCTTCTGCTTCCAGCGCTACTTCGTGAGCGGCGCCAACGCCGGAGCGGTCAAGGAGTGAACTCCGGCGCCGTCGGGTTCCCGACGGCGCCGGAACCCGACGCACCGACCGGACCGGGCTCCGCTGTTCTGAGCGTAATGGTCCTGATCACCTAGACTCGGCGGATGGCGAAGTATTTCGACGTGCACCCCGAGAATCCTCAAGCGCGCACCATCCGCTCCGTGGCCGACAGCATCCGGGCCGGCGCGCTCGTCGCGTACCCGACGGACTCCTGTTACGCATTGGGGTGCCAGCTGGGCAGTCGTGACGGCATCAGCCGGATCCGGTCGATCCGGAACCTCGACGACCGTCACCATTTCACCCTTGTGTGCCAGAACTTCGCGCAGCTGGGTCAGTTCGTGCACATCGACAACGATGTGTTCCGTGCGATCAAGGCAGCGACACCCGGCAGTTACACCTTCATCCTCCCCGCGACGAAGGAGGTGCCGCGACAGCTGCTGCACCCGAAGAAGAAGACGGTCGGAGTCCGGATTCCCGACCATGTCGTCGCTCAGGCGCTGCTCGCCGACCTCGGTGAGCCGCTGCTGTCCAGCACCTTGCTCCTGCCCGACGAGGACGAGCCGCTGACACAGGGCTGGGAGATCAAGGAGCGGCTCGACCATGTGGTGGACGCCGTGGTCGACTCGGGCGACTGCGGCACCGAGCCGACCACGGTCATCGACTTCTCCGGCGGTGAGCCCGAGATCGTACGCCGAGGGGCGGGCGACACCGCACGGTTCGAGTAGCCGCGCCGCGGGCATCACGGTGCCTGCCGGGCGGCCTCCGCGCCGGAAAGCCTGTGACTCAGGTGCGGGGTGCCTGCGGCGCGGTCGCGAGGGCGAGGTTGTGGCAGCGCCACGCGCGGTGGAGGGTCCGGGCTCCGCAGAGCGCCCTGGTACCAGGGGGTGAAAGCCTCCTGCATCTCGACGGGTTCGAGGACCAGGCGCCGGCCTGTCGCCCGTTCGACGATGCTCCGGAAGCCGTGCTGCCGCGCCAGAACATGTACGGATGTGGCGGTCAGGCGGTGCGAGCCGAAGCCGGGGGTGTCCTCGGTGACGACGGCCGTGATCAGGGAACCGCAGGTGACGGCCGCTCCCGAGATGCTCTGCCAGCCGGCTCGCCGGGCGTCGGGGCCCGCCGTCCGTGGTCGGGGCGGTGCCCCGCGGTGATCAGGTACTGATGCGTGGGCGAACCCGCCATCGGATTGATGTGTCCGTCGACCTGGTCGATCTCCCGATCGGTGCCGGTCGGGGTGAGGCTGTCCGGAAATCCGGCCGCCTGGCAGGCCAGCCGGACATCCTGGCCGATGAGACGCCCGAACCGGGCCGGCACCAGGCCGTCCGGCACTTGCCAGGTGTCCGGTTCCCCGGCACCCGGCGCCGATACGGCGAACAGCGCGGCGTCCAGCACCGGATCTGCCCATGCGGCATCGGCCCCAGACCCGGGGGGTTCTCCGGGCAGCCCCAGGACCCAGTGGTCCGAGAACGACAGGTGCGAGTGGTACCAGGGGCCCGCAGCAGGCGTCCGGCGGACCCGACTCCGAGCCCAGCCCGCCTTGGCGGCCCGGGACGTTCAAGTGGTGCGAGCCGGCCGGGCCGGACGCTCCCAGAGGTCGCCCAGGTGCGCGTGGAGGACGTCCTGCGCCTCTTGCGGAGTGAGATGGCCGATGAGGACATGCGCGGTGAGGCCGTCCGCAAGGGCGAGGAGGGTGCGGGCCTCGCGTCGCGGATCGAGGGGCACGGCACGGTCGGCGCCCTCGTCGGCTTCCGAGATGAGGCGGGTGAACGCCTCTTGCAGGGCTGCGTAGTTCGCCTTCAGCGTCCTCGCGAGGGCCTCGCTGACGGCCGCCTGCGCAACGAAGGCGAGCCAGACCCTGGCCTCGGCGCGGTGCTCCTCCTGGAGCAGTGAGACCTCGGTCACCGCATGCCCCAGGGCTGTGCCGGCCGACTGGGCCGAGCTCCTGACGAGGCGGGCCTGTACGCGCTCGCCGATCCGCTCGCCGATGTGCCCGAGCGCGAACACGAGCATCTCTTCCTTCGTGCGGAAGCATCGCTGAACGGCGCCCATCGACACCTGCGCACGGGCGGCGACGTCTCGAAGGGTCACACCCTCCAGCCCGCGTTCGTCAGCGAGGTGGCAGACGGCCTCGGCGATCCGGCGGCGTCGGTCTGCGTGATCCACCTGTCTGGGCATACCCGGTCGCCTCCCTGGTTCACGGTCCTCTGCTTTATAGCCCACTTTATTCGATGCGCTCGTATCGATTCCCAGGCTACAGTTCCGATGCAAGCGCATCGGAACATGGACGGGAAAGGACACGAACACATGCAGGACGCCCTGTGGAAGATGCCGGCCGCCGCGCAGGCGGAGGCAGTGCGCAACGCCCACGTCTCAGCGGTCGAACTGGTCGACAGCCACCTGGAGCGCATCGCCGAGGTCAACCCGCGGGTGAACGCGGTCACGCAGCTCCTTGCGGAGCGCGCACGCGCCGCCGCAGCGCAGACAGACCGCCGGCGGGCCGCCGGTGAGGCGCTGGGACCGCTGGCGGGCGTGCCGTTCACGGTCAAGGAGAGCACCGCCGTCGAAGGCGTACCGACCACGTTCGGCGCGGAGCGCTTCCGCGATCTGGTGGCGTCGGCCGACGCGCCCCCGGTGGCCCGGCTGCGCGCAGCCGGGGCCATCCCCATCGGCCACAGCAACATGCCCACCCTGATCCTGGCGGGGATGCACACACGAAGCGAGCTCTTCGGCGACACGGCCAACCCATGGGACCCCGGCCGGACCCCGGGTGGCACCAGCGGAGGCGACGGGGTGGCCGTCGCCACGGGCATGGCAGCGCTCGGGCTCGGCAACGACTCCGGTGGATCGGTGCGCATCCCGGCCCAGTTCTGCGGCGTGGCCGGGCTGAAGCCGACAACCGGGCGTTTCCCCGCGGACCACCGCGTCATCGGCCCCGACGACCCAGGCCCGGCGTCCCAGATGCTGGTCACCGACGGCCCGCTGGCGCGGAGTGTGGGCGACCTCCGGTTGGCGTTCGAGGTGCTGGCCGGGACCGACCCGCGCGACCCGCGGGCCGTACCGGTACCTGCCTACGGCGAACCGCTCCCCGGGCCGGTGAAGGTCGCGGTCGTGGCGGACCCCGGTGGGCACGGCGTTCACCCCACGGTTCGCAGGGCCGTCGAGACCTCGGCCGAGGTGCTGCGCGACGCCGGGTACGACGTGCGGGAGGTACAGGACGTTCCGAGACTGGACGAAGCGCTCGAAGCGTACGGCCGGATCACCGTGACCGAGTTCGCTGCGACCTGGCCAGTGGTGCGGAAGCTGCTCGGAGCGAGCGGGGACCGCTATATCGAGCTGGCCAGTGGTGCGGAAGCTGCTCGGAGCGGGCGGGGACCGCTATATCGAGATGATGACGGAGCAGACGCCGCCGGCAAGCGCGGACGAGTTCATGAAACTGATGGGCACCTGGATGAACATCCGCCGCTCATGGGCCGAATTCCTCCACGAATACCCGCTGTTGCTCGGCCCGGTATTCACCGAGCCACCGGTCGAGCCCGGGCTGGAGTCACGCGACAGGGCCGGACGGGACCGGGTCGGCTCAGCGATGCGCCTGTGCACCGTGACCAGTTTCGTGGGTGTGCCCGGCGTGGCCGTACCGACCGGAGTGGTCGACGGACTGCCGTCCGGGGTGCAGGTCGTCGGGCGCGCCTTCCGGGAAGACCTGTGCCTGGGCGCGGCGCAGGCGATCGAGGACCGGCTCGGAGTCCTCACACCGGTCGACCCGCGCGTGGGGGGCAGGGCTGATTGAACCCTCGAGGGGCGCTTGCACCCTCGGCTCTCGGCCGGTCGCGCGCAAGTCCGAGGCAACAGCGGGGTGCGCGGGAAAGAGCCCGGAACTCGGCTCCGAACAGGTCGGGGGCGTCTGGGAAGGCGCCGACGGCGGACGGGCCGAGTTCCGGGCGGACGGTGGTCAACGCAGGAGTGCGGCCCACCGGGCCTCCTCTTCACACTGCTCCTGGCCTCGGCGCAGCCGCGCGCGGACGGCCAGGGACACCGTGGTGGTGGTACCCGCGACCGCCACCAGCGCGACCGCGGACAGGGTGACCGGCATGAGCAGCAGGAGCATCGTGAGGGCCGCCGATCCCCATCCGGCCAGTACAGCGGCCGCGGCCAGCCGGCGGGAGCGCGGCCGGTCCTGGCCGGCGCGCAGGTCGATGCAGGCGGGCAGGTACCAGACGTTGCCCGATACACAGAGCACGGCTACGCCAAGCGCCAGAACACCATGGGACATCGGGCAGCACTCTCCTCAGGGGCGGGGATTGCGGTGGTCGACGAGTCAGGGGTCACTGCGGTACAGCGGAGTCGAGCGCGGCGATCTCCGGATGGTGCAGGTCGAACGCCGGGGACTCGCTGCGGATACGGGGCAGGGTGGTGAAGTTGTGCCGGGGAGGGGGACAGGACGTGGCCCATTCCAGGGAGCGGCCATAACCCCATGGGTCGCCGACGGTTGTCCTCCTGCCGTACTGGGCGGTCTTCCAGACGTTGTAGAAGAAGGGGAGGAACGACAGCCCGAGCAGGAACGAACCGATGGTGGACAGGGTGTTGAGGGCGGTGAAACCGTCGGCGGCGAGATAGTCCGCGTACCGGCGCGGCATTCCCTGCGCACCGAGCCAGTGCTGCACGAGGAACGTGAGGTGGAAGCCGGCCGTCAGCACCCAGAAGGTGATCTTCCCCAGGCGCTCGTCGAGCATCTTGCCGGTGAACTT
The DNA here is from genome assembly GCF_044741025.1 of Streptomyces sp. NPDC088246. Lineage (NCBI taxonomy): Bacteria > Bacillati > Actinomycetota > Actinomycetes > Kitasatosporales > Streptomycetaceae > Streptomyces > Streptomyces sp. NPDC088246. The sequence goes on along the minus strand of NZ_JBIURV010000010.1, from coordinate 72,568 downwards.
CGGCCACCAGAAGTGGAATCCGGCGAACATCGCGTAGACGACCGTACCGAAGAGCGTGTAGTGGAAGTGGGCGACCACGAAGTACGAGTCGGAGACGTGGAAGTCCAGTGGTGGCGAGGCCAGGATGACTCCGGTCAGTCCACCGAAGGCGAAGGTGATCAGAAATCCGGTGGCCCAGAGCATCGGCGTCTCGAAGGACAGCGACCCCCTCCACATCGTGCCGATCCAGTTGAAGAACTTCACTCCGGTCGGTACAGCGATCAGAAAGGTCATGAAGGCGAAGAAAGGCAGCAGTACACCTCCGGTGACATACATATGGTGGGCCCAAACGGTTACGGACAACCCGGCAATTGCTATCGTCGCGGCAACGAGGCCGACATAGCCGAACATCGGCTTCCGGGAGAAGACCGGAATGATCTCGGAGACGATGCCGAAGAACGGCAGAGCCAGCACATAGACCTCCGGGTGCCCGAAGAACCAGAACAGGTGCTGCCACAGAAGCGCACCCCCGTTGGCGGCGTCGAAGATGTGCGACCCGAACTTCCGGTCCATCTCCAGCGCGAAGAGTGCTGCGGCGAGGACCGGGAAGACCAGGAGGATGAGTACGGCGGTCAACAGTACGTTCCAGGTGAAGATCGACATCCGGAACATGGTCATTCCCGGGGCACGCATGCAGATGATGGTGGTGATGAAGTTCACCGCTCCGAGAATGGAACCGAAGCCGGACAACGCCACGCCCATGATCCACATATCGGCGCCGATGCCCGGAGAGTGGGTCGCGTCGGAAAGCGGAGCATAGGCGAACCAACCGAAGTCGGCGGCGCCTTGAGGAGTGAGAAACCCTGCCGCGGCGATCAGCGAGCCGAAGAGGAACAACCAGTAGGCCAACATGTTCAGTCGCGGAAAGGCCACATCGGGTGCGCCTATCTGGAGCGGCATGAGCCAGTTGGCGAATCCCGTGAACAGCGGCATGGCGAACAGCAGCAGCATCACCGAGCCATGCATCGTGAATGCCTGATTGAACTGCTCGTTGGAAATGACCTGCGTGCCGGGACGGGCGAGTTCGGCACGCATCACCAGCGCCATCACACCGCCGATCAGGAAGAAGACGAACGCGGTGACGAGATAAAGGGTGCCGATCTGCTTGTGGTCGGTCGTCGTGAGCCATGAGACGACGATCCGGCCGCGCGAGGAACGGCCCGGCAGATCGGTGCGGGGCTGCGTCGTGCCGGGCTGCTTCGTGCCCGCCCGAGTGGGCCCGCGACCGCCCGAAGTGGCCTCCGCGTCGGCGGGGTCGGCCCCGGGGCCGGGAGGCTTGGGGCCATATGCAGGGGTGGCCTGATTGCCCTGCGATTCCATTGCGTCCACCGGACCGTGTCCTCCAGCTCTGGCAGTTCTCCGAGCACTCCCCGGCCGCACGGGGGCGTGTCCGGGGAGCGGTCGGGAAGGTCCGGCGGATCACGAGGGGACGGACCGGACCTTCCCGGCCGCACCATGCTGGCCGCGAGCCGCGACGCTCTCCAGGGGCCGACGGTCACCCTCCACGGGGCCGACCGGCCCTACTGCCGTGTACATCCGGCAGCCGACCGGCCCTGCCCGCGCCGGCCTTCGAGACCACACTCCGCCGGACCCTCGGCACCTGGGCTGTCGTAGGCTGACGGCCCGTGGACCGGTCCCAGCCCTGCGTTGATCCGGTGAGCAGATACCCGGCATACGGCACACGGCCCCAGAGAACGGCACCCCGATGGCAGAGACAGCACCTCCCGAGCCCGGCTCCCACTTCGAAGCCCCCTCCCCCGTCCCCTCCTCCCCCACGCTCGGCTCGCCCGGCCCCTCCTGCCCCGGTCCGGCCGCGTGGCCGCAGCCCAGCCGGCCGGACCGGATGCGCAGTCTGCTGGATGCCGTGATGAGTCTGGGACGGGGCCTGGAACTCCCGGAGGTGCTGCGCGGCATCGTGGAGGCAGCGGTGACGCTGACCGACGCGGAGTACGGAGCACTCGGCATTGTCGGGGACGGGCAGAAGCTCCTGGAGTTCCTGCCGGTGGGCCTGTCGGACCAACTCGCGGCCAGGATCGGGCCGTCACCGTGCGGCCGCGGAATCCTCGGAGAGCTGATCCGTCACCCGGAACCGCTGCGGCTCACCGATCTGAGCAGCCACCCGCGCAGCTTCGGTTTTCCGCCTCGTCATCCGCCGATGCGCACCTTCCTCGGTGTACCGGTGCGGGTGCGTGACGAGGTGTTCGGCAACCTCTATCTCACCGAGAAACGGGGCGGGGTGAGCTTCGACGCCGACGACGAGGCGGTACTGACCACCTTGTCGATCGCCGCCGGAGTCGCCATCGACAACGCCAGGATGTACGACGAGAGCCGCCGCCGGGAACGGCGCCTGGAGGCACTGGGCGAGATCACCCGCACCCTGCTCTCGGGAACGGACGCCGACGAGGTGCTGCATCTGATCGCCGAGCGGGCGATGGAAGTGGCGGGGGCCGACCGGGCAGCGATTCTGCTGCCCACGGCGCGGCCCGGTTCCGCGCCCCTCTCAGAGGCTCCGGCGGCAGCAGCGGCCGAGGAACGCCTCACCGTTGCCGTCGCCCATGGCCGGGACTCCGACCGTGTGACGGGGTTGTCCGTTCCGGCGTCGGGATCGCTGGCCGGGCTCGCCGCCCGTACCGGAACGCCTGTGCACTGCGCCGACGTCCGTACGGATCCCCGGGCCCATCCGTTCGGCGACGGTACCGAGGACGGTCTGGGCCCGGTGGTGGCGGTGCCGTTGCAGATCGATAGCGGGGCACTGGGCGCACTGCGCCTGGGGCGGCCGACGGACCGCCCGCCGTTCGACGAGACCGAGGTCGAACTCGTCTCCGGCTTCGCCGACCAGGCGGCCATCGCACTGGAACTGGCCCGCAGACGGGCCGAGTCGGAGGAACTCGCCGTGATGCACGACCGGGACCGGATCGCCCGCGATCTGCACGATCTGGCGATCCAGCGGCTGTTCGCGACCGGGATGACTCTCCAGAGCACCACCCGGGCCATCGCGGACCGTCCGGAAGCGGCCGAGCGGGTCAGCCGGGCAGTGGATGATCTGGACACCACTATCCGGATCATCCGGTCCACCATCTTCGATCTGCGCACGGCGGACGGTTCGGGCCGCAGCGGGCTGCGGCACCGGATGGCGGAGACCGCTCGTGCGGCGGCACATGTCCTCGGCTTCCGGCCCACGGTGCGGATCGACGGGCCGGTGGACACCACCGTCCCGGACGAACTCGCCGAACACGTGGTGGCGGTCGCCGCCGAGGCGGTGTCCAACGCGTCCCGCCATGCCCGTGCGAGTCGTATCGGCATCGTGCTGTCGGCCGACGACGCGGTGACCCTGACCGTCACGGACAACGGCATCGGGATCCCGGCCGGTGACACGACAGCTCCCCGAACGGGGACAGCTGTCAATGACGGCGGTCAGCCGGCAAGGCGCGGCGGTGGGCTGGCCAACATGCGTACGCGGGCGGAGCTGTGCGGCGGCACACTTGCCATCGAGCGGCCGGCGGACGGCGGCACCCGGATCACATGGTGCGTCCCGCTCCACGACTGATGCCTGAGCACCTGTCAGATTCGCCGGACCGGGATTTGCGCCTGGCGGTCCTTGATCCGGCCGACGAGCATCGCGGCGTGAATCCGGCGGCCGACTCCCAGTTTGGCGAGGATCGAGGAGATGCGGTTCTTGACGGTCTTCTCGGCCAGGAAGAGGCGTTCCGCGATTTCGCGGTTGGTGAGGCCCTCGCCGATGAGGTCCAGGATCTGGCGCTCCCTGGTTGTGAGCTGTTCCAGTTCCGATGCCTCCGACTCCTCGGCGTGGGTCCGCTGGTGGCCCCGCAGCCGTGCCATCACACGAGCGGTCGTCCGTGGATCGAGCATCGAGGTGCCGGACGCGACCGTGCGTACGGCGGCGATCAGATCGGCTCCATTGATCTGCTTCAGTACGTAGCCGGCCGCGCCCGCCATGATGGCGTCGAACAGTGCCTCGTCGTCATCGAACGACGTCAGCATCAGACATGCCAGTTCGGGCATGAGGGCACGCAGTTCCCGGCATACCTCGATACCGGCGTGGTCACCGCGGGGGTCGTCGCCGAGCCTTACGTCCAGTACAGCGACCTGTGGCCTGCTGGCCGGTACACGGGCCAGCGCCTCCCGGGCGTTGGACGCCTCGCCGACGACGTCGATGCCGTCTTCGGCCTCCAGCAGATCGCGTACGCCGCGCCGGACGACCTCGTGGTCGTCGAGGATGAAGACGCGTACGGGGGCCGCGGACTGCGGCGGCGTCGTGCTCAGCGGGGACTTCGCGAGGTCATTCACACCATGCTCGATCGGTTCGGGGAAGGGGGTCTTGAACCAGTATGTGCGTTCGTCCGCAGGCCGGTTCGCCGGGGTGTCACAGCATGTCGTACAGGCTCTGAACAGGGCCGAAAGGCCCTGTGGCCAGGGCCGGTCGGCAGGCTGGACGCGGTGCCATACTGGCGCCGCCGAGATCGTCCGGGCGCTACGGACGTCTCTGTGTCCCGGCCACCCCACCGTGCTGTCCCAAGGAGTCACCGGTCCATGAACACCCCGAGCGAGGACTACCACGCACTGCTCGCGCGGCATGACGCGATGCGGCTGCGACGACGCATCCTGTCCCCGGCCGGAGCTGGCGCCGAACCATGGTGCGCCGAGGCACCGCAGCCGTACGACGGAACGTCCGACCAGCAGCTGATCAGCGAATTCCTGCCGCTGGTGAGCCCGCTGGAGGAGCTCATCGCCGAGCTGTACCGGGTCCTGTTCGAGCGGCATCCGTATCTTCGGTCGTTGTTCCCCGAGTCGATGGCGTTCCAGCAGGCCCATCTCGTCGGGATCTTCCGCTATCTGATCGGCAATCTGCACCGTACGGACGAGATGATCGCCACCTTGACGCAGTTGGGCCGCGACCATCGCAAGCTCGGTGTGCGCCCCGCGCACTTCGAGGCGTTCGAGGCGGCGCTGATCGAGGCGCTGCGCATGCGTGCGGGCGCCCGGTGGACCGGCGCCCTGGAGGACGCCTGGCTGCGGATGCTGCGGCTCGCCGTTTCGGCGATGGTCAGGGGCGCGGACGAGGCCATCGCCGAACCGCCGAGCTGGGAGGCGACGGTGGCCTCGCACGAGCTCCGTACGCCGGATCTCGCGGTGCTGAGGGTGCGTCCCCATCAGCCCTACCCCTTCAGAGCCGGGCAGTTCGCGTCCTTGGAGTCGCCGCTGCTGGAACAGGCATGGCGTCCTTACTATCTCGCCCGCGCGCCGCATCCGGACGGGGAGTTGGAGTTCCATGTACGGGCCCGGGGTGCCGACGGGGTGAGTGATGCGCTGGTGCACGGCACGCAAAAGGGCGGCACCGTCCGCCTCAGCGCACCGCGCGGCGCGCTCGCCCTGCCCGATCACACCCCGTCCGCCGACGTGGTGTTGATCGCCTCCGGTACCGGATGGGCCGCGATGAAGGCGCTGCTCCAGCAGATCGACGCCGAACGGTTCCGTGCGCACCGGGTGCGTCTACTGCTGGACGGAGGGGTGGGTGAGGGCGTGTACGACGCGGCGTTCCTGGAGGCGTTCCGGCGCGGACGCCCCTGGCTGACCGTCCTCACGGCCGGTCAGGCCGGTTCCTCCGCAGATCCCGGTCTGCGGGCCGTAGCCGGAATACTGACGCAGCGTCCCGGGGCCGTCTCCCGGCAACACGTCTATCTGGCCCTGGCACCCGAGGCATCCACGACGGACTCGGCGCGGGCCGTCGCCGCCCGGCTGGCCGCCGTCGGAGTCCCGGCCACGCACGTCCATCACGACATCACCGGCATGGTGCGGGTCACAGAAACGTCTGCCAGTACGGCCAGAACCGGATTGCTATCAGCATGACGATGGCCAGGCACCAAGTCACCGGCACCGCAAGAGGGAACTCCAGTACCGCCGCGACGAGGGCGCGTGGGGCGGGCAGGACGCCATGGCGCAGATTGTGCACGGTGGTGTGCCAGAACACGAAGATCGTGGCCACCCACACGAGTACGCACCACAGGCAGAGCGCGCCGATGTCGTACAGCGCCTGCGTCATCAGCCACATGCAGAAGCCGACGCCGAACAGGGTGCCCAGGTTCAGCCCCAGCCAGTACCACCGTCGGTAGCGCGCACCTGCGAGCAGTCCCGCGCCGGTCCCCATCACCACCCCGAAGGCGATCAGTCCGATGAGCGGATTGGGGAAGCCGAACACCGACGCCTGCTCGCTGCGCATCACATCCGCGCAGGACACCACGGGGCTCAGCGAGCAGGCGGGAACGAAGCCTGGGTCGGCGAGCAGTTCGAACTTGTCGGTAGTGATCACGAAGGAGCCGAGCAGCCCGAGGGCGGCGGTGATCAGCAGCAGCCATGCGAATCCCTGGCGCGCCCCGGTCCGCTCCCGTTCGTCGCGCGTCCCCGAAGCACCGTCGTTCGCCCGGTGCTCCGAGGAGTGATCCTCCCGGTCATCGGTCTCGAGGGCTTCCGCCACCACCTTCGACTCACGCGCCGACGCGCTCATGCCCGCCCCCGCACGGAGCCGTCCGGCCAGACGACCTCCACCCGGATTCCACGCGCCCGGGCAAAGGCAACCAGATGTGCGGTGGCGTCCCGGCCGTCCGACGGCGAACCGTCCCACACGGCAAGCACGGTCCGGCACGTCTGCACCAGACGTTCATCGGCGCTGACGCAAGCGTTACGGTCTGCCGGATCAAAAGCCAGCAGCCGTACGCTCCCGGCCAGGACCAGCAGTTCCCCTGCGGCCCGCCGGTCCCGCTCGGGCAGCACCGCGGGCACCGCGCCCTGGGCCGGCAGCAGTACCGTGAGCTTGCGTCCGGCTTCCCGGGCGGCGCGCCCGAACACGAGCGGCAGCCCCGCCCCGACCCGTACGAGAGCGGCCACGCCCTCTGCCAGGCAGTCCAGCCGCGCTCTCAGTTCAGCCTCCACCAGCGCCAGAGTTCTGTTGTTGAGGTCTCTGTGTCCGACGACCGCGATCACCACGTTCCCCTCCTGTGCACATCCGCACTGCCCGCTCCGACCGAACGTTCCACAAGCCACGGCCCGGCCCCCGGAGCCGCCGTTGGGCCGGCCCGCGGCATGCGGTCCACCGCAGTGAACCCATCGGGGGTCCGATGTCGCTAGGGCCGTTCGGCCCTGGGCCGTTCGGCCCTGGCGTGGGGACGGCAGCACGCGATGTACTCGTGCGGCAGTCGAGCAGATCAGGAGACGAGGCCGCCTCATGAGCCACGCAGATCACCAGTCGCCGCGGTCGTCCGTGTCCGCGGCCGCACCCACGTCGTCGGCGTCGGCCCCGGCTCACGGCCCGGCGGCCACCGGACCACGCCGCACGGTCGAGTTGACGGGCGCTCAGGCGCTGAGCCTGCTCGGCGGGGCGCCGCTCGGGCGGATCGTCTTCACCCAGCGCGCGCTGCCCGCAATCCGGCCGGTGAACCACCTGCTGGACCTCGGCCAGATCGTCATCCGGACCCATCAGGAATCGGACCTGTTCACCCAGGCCCGGCACCATGGCGGCCAGGGAGTCGTGGTCGCCTACCAGGCGGACGACATCGATCCGCTGACCCATCTGGGCTGGAGCGTCGTCGCGACGGGTTACTGCCGCCCCGTGACCGATCCCGATGCCCTGAGGCGCTACCAACGACTGATCAGGCCCTGGTCCGACCGGGTGATGGACTGTGCGGTCCGCATCCGTCCGCATCTGGTCACCGGGATTCGGCTGACGGTCTGATGCAGCGTCTGCGTGCTGAAGGACTTCTCCGTAGCTCGCTCCGTGGGCGAAGTGCCCGGGGCATGCCGCGGCCCATTCGAGTCGCCTTTGACTGGAACACACGGCTGAGACCATCGGCCCACCTGGGCCGACCAGCCACTGTTCCCCGGGGCCGGACGCGGACGGTGCCCGCCCCGGCGGGCACCGTCCGCGTTTCTCAGTGCTGTGCAGCCGGGGAGGTGCCGCGGAGCCCGGCTGCCGCGAGGGCCGCTCCCAGCAGGCAGAGAACGCCGGTCACGGTCACGGCGGTGTGCTCACCGTTCATGAACGCCTGGCCGCTGCCCTCCACGACGGCCGCCCGGAGCTGCTCGGTCATGTTGCCGGAGACCGGGGCGACACCCATGGCGACCGCGTCACCGGCCTCCCCCAGGCCGCCCGCGACGGACGCCGGGACCCCTGCGCCGGTCAGCTCGTCGACGAGCGTGGAGTCGACCCGGCTGCTGATCAGCGAGACCAGCACCGACGTGCCCAGCGCGCCGCCGATCTGAAGGGCGGTGGCCTGGAGGCCGCCCGCCACTCCGCCGTCCTTGACGGGGGCCTGGCCGACGATGGCGTCGGAGGAGGCCGACAGCACCATGCCGACCCCCAGGCCGAGCGCGATGAACGGCGGCCACATCGTGGCGTAGGACGAGCCGGTGTCCCAGCTGAGCATGCCGAAGGTCACGGCGGCTTGGAGCAGCATGCCCAGCGGCATCGAGAGCCGGGGCCCGAAGCGGCCGGTCAGCGCCGCCCCCAGCGGGGAGGCCACCAGCGAAGCGAGACTGAGCGGCAGTGTGCGTACGCCGGCCTCGACCGGGGAGAAACCGCGCACATTCTGGAGGTAGAACATCACGAAGAAGATCACGCCGAGCATCACGAAGAAGTTGAGGGCGGTGATGACCGTGCCGACGGTCAGCGCCCGGATGCGGAACAGCCGCATCGGCAGCAACGGGTGCGCGATCCGGTTCTCGTACAAGCCGAAGCCCACCAGGACGAGCAAGCCGGCGGCGACGGCGCTCAGGGTGCCGGCCGAGGCCCAGCCCCAGGTCTCGCCCTTGACGACGCCGCTGCAGGTCCGTGGTGGACGCATCGAGGGCGCGGCCGATCTCGGGGTTGGCGATCGCCACGACGGATGCGTCGAGCTGAACCATGAAGAGGCCGAAGGCGACCGCAAGGAGAGTCAGCCACGGGTTGGAGCGCCTGCCCTGGGGCGGCTCCGCCTGCGGTAGGGAGGCGACGGGCAGCGAGGAATGGTCCACGGTGGTCGATGGCATGGAAGTGCCTTGTCTGTCGGAAGCGCTACGGGAAACAGGGACGAAGCAGAATGCGCCGTGCCGACGGCCGCCGGGGCGGGCTGCCTCCGGGCAGGAAAAAGCCCCACGGGCACGGAGACGGCAGTGCTCGCGGTCGGTCGGGTCCCTCGGCGGGGATTGCTGGGTCTACTCGGCTGCGGGCACGGGGTGCAGGTGCCGCGTCAGCGACGTCAGCGCGCCCACGGCCGAACCGAGTGCGCCCAGCTCGCCGTCGGTGAGGGACTGCAGGGCGTGCGCGATGTGCGCGCCTTCGAGACGCCGGACCTCGGCCGGCTCACGCCGAGACGTCGGGGTTGTCCGGCGTCCCCGGTCACTGAACGAGATAGCAGGTATCGATGGGCGGATCGTCGGTCTCGTGGAGGGCGACCAGCGCACCGGAGGCGATTTCGGTGAGGCAGCGGCAGCGGCAGCGGCAGCGGGGCAGAACGGTGAAGCCGGCCCAGGCGGTGACCGCGGCGACGCTCAGTGGATTTCTCCGGGAATCCCTCGGAACGTGCGCCGGTAGGCGAGCGGCGGCACACCGATGACTGCGTGCAGGTGCTGGCGGAGCGACGTGCCCGTCGCGAAGCCGACCTGGGCGGCGACGTCGTCCACCGGCAGGTCGGTGGATTCGAGCAGGTGCCGTGCGCGGGCGACCCGCTGCTGAATGAGCCATCGCCCCGGACTCGTTCCCACCTCCTCACGGAAGCGGCGGGCAAAGGTACGCAAACTCATCCGTGCGTGGTCGGCGAGCTCGGCCAGGCTCAGGGGCTCGTGAAGGTTCTCCAGCGCCCACTGGCGGGTGGCGGCCGTGCCGCTCGAGGAGGTGTCGGGCACCGGCTGGTCGATGTACTGCGCCTGCCCGCCATCCCGCCAGGGCGGTACGACACAGATGCGAGCGACCCGGTTGGCCACTTCGCTGCCGTGGTCCTTGCGTACGACGTGCAGGCAGACGTCGACACCGGACGCGGCACCCGCGGATGTCAGCACATCGCCGTCGTCGATGAACAGCACATCCGGATCGAGCGCGATGTGCGGAAACCACTCCCGGAAGACGCCGGCGAGCGCCCAGTGCGTAGTGACAGGACGTCCGTCGAGCAGACCGGCTGCAGCGAGGACGAAGGCGCCCGTGCAGATGGACACGATGCGCGTGCCCGGTGCCACGCACGCGAGAGCCTCCATGACGGCCGCAGGCGCCTCCCGCGCGATGAGCGAGGTGGCGAACGGTGGGACGACCACGGTGTCGGCCGTGCGCAGAGCCTCCGGGCCGTGCTCGACAGTGATGGAGAAATCGGAGTTGGTATGCACTGGACGACCGTCGACAGTGCAGGTCACGACCTCGTACAAGCCCTCCGCGGCCCCGAAGACCCGGCTCGGAATGCCCAGCTCGAACGGGTACACCCCGTCCAGGGCCAGAACGGCTACACGATGAACGCTTCCCATGGCAGGATCCTGTCGAAAGATGGCAATCATGCCATGGTACGGAACGGCGGGGCCCGCGACGCTGGACGCATGAGTCAGAACGCAGCGGCAAGCACGGCTACCACCGGCCCCGCCACCATGCGCGCCATGAGCCAGGACATCCACGGAACCCCGGACGTACTCAAGGAAGTGCGACTGCCGAAGCCGGTCCCGGGACCGAGCCAGATCCTGGTCGCCGTCCGCGCGGCCGGGGTCAACCCCACCGACTGGAAGCACCGTGCCAACGGGCTTTTCCTGGACCGGCTTCCGCTGGTCCTGGGCTGGGACGTCTCAGGAGTCGTCGAGGCCGTCGGCTTTGGCGTCACTCTGTTCAAGCCGGGCGACGAGGTCTTCGGCATGCTGCCCTACCCGTACGGGGTCGGCTCCCACGCGGAGTATGTGACCGCCCCGGCCCGTGCCTTCGCCCGCAAGCCGGCCGGCATCGACCATGTCCAGGCCGGGGCCCTCCCGCTTGCCGCCCTCACCGCGTACCAGGCCCTCGTCGACACCGCCGACGTGCGCCCCGGACAGCGGGTCCTCGTCCACGCGGCCGCAGGCGGCGTCGGCCACCTCGCAGTCCAGATCGCCAAGTCCCGTGGGGCGTACGTGATCGGTACCGCGAGCGCTCCCAAGCACGAGTTCGTCCGGGCACTTGGCGCGGACGAGATGATCGACTACCGCAGCGTCGACTTCGCCGAGGCCGTCATGGACATCGATGTCGTCCTCGATCCCCTGTCGGGCGAGACCCGCGCCCGCTCGCTGAACGTCCTGCGTCCTGGCGGTGTTCTCGTCTCGCTCCTGTACGGCGGGTCCCCGGACGAGCAGCGGCGGGCCGCCGAGTTGGGCGTCCGTGTCGAGACCCTCCTTGTCGAGGCCGACCACGCCGGCATGAACGCCATCGCCGACCTCGTCGAGGCCGGCTCCCTCCATGCCCACGTCGAGACCACGTTTCCCCTCGCCGAGGCACCCAAGGCCCACGCCCTCGGTGAGACCGGCCGGACCTCGGGAAAGATCGTGCTCGTCGTGACGGAGCCCGCATCAGCGGAGTTGTGATCCCTCCGGCAGGGTCTGCGATGCGGATTCCCGGACGGACAGCCGGAGTCGTGGTGCCAGACCCTGCCGGAGCGGTCCACCTGTTCCGGAATGACAACAAGGATTTGGGTGCCCGCGGTCGGCCACGCCGGACGGTGGCGTGGGACGAGACGCCGTCACGGGCGTCCGAGCACACATGGCCCGAGTGGACCGTCCAGCCACTCACAACTCCTCCAGAGACGGGCTCTCCTCGTTCCTTGGCCGGTACCGAAAGATCCCCGCTCTGCGTCAGGCTGCCGCTCTCGGATCAGGGCCGGTCGGTGTCCTCCGGAAGGGTGCCGAGAAGTGCCTGCAGCCGTGCGGTGGTGAGGATGCCCACCGCGAAGCCGTCCTCGTCGACGACGGGCAGGATCGTCAGGGACCGCTCGCGCATGGCGGTCGCGGCCTCCGACGCCGGCATGCCGGGGTGCGCGAACGGGCCGCTGTCGTGTGCGATGTCACGGACCCGGGTGTCCTCGGCGTACCAGGGCTGCGCTGTGTGGGCGGTGAGCTGGTCGAGAGTGATGATTCCGGCGCACCGGCCGGTGTCGTCACGGATGAGTACGTACTGGCTGCGGGATCCGCGCAGGACATCGAGTGCCCTGTCGATGCTGATGTGGTCGCTGATTTGCAGGTCCGGCGCGATCATGGCGTCGGCGGCTGTAGGACTCATTCGAGAGGTGATCGTCGGCTCCAGGGGCTTGGCGGTGCGCGGCGTCACGCCCGGCGGGCACGAGAGGGCGCACCTACTGAGGGCGCGGCGGCGTCGGCCTTGAGCTGGTGCAGAGGTGTGCTCAGGACCGCCGCCTCCAGGGGTTCGAGACCGGGCGCCGGTACACGCACCCGGCAAGTACGGTCGTCCGCGGGGGCGTCGCCGTCCCGGTTGCCGGGTCCGGCCGAGACCGATGGCGGGTACGGTGCGGCTGGGCCGACAGTGCCTCGCCGTCGGTTCCAGCACGGCGAGGCAGATGTGCGCGTCGATCGGGCGTGGGTCGGATGAGGACGTGGGCCTCTGGAACCGGTGCGTCCCGGCCAGGGTGCCCGGACAAGGACGCCGCGGCCCGATTCCGGCGGGCCGGGGTTCTTCGTCACGTCACGCAGGCGGCTCCGTCACTCGCCTTCGAAGTCGTATCCGATCACTCGGAAGCTCGCTCCCACGCCGTCGTTGACGAACACGCCTCCGTCGACGCGCTGCGGGAACACGCCTGAAGTGGCACCGTAGGGTCCGACGACGGCAACGGGGCCGCCGTTGTCGCAGGTGGCCCCACTGAAGACCTCGACGGTCCTCCGGCTTTCGTTGAAGATGTTGAAGCTCGTGGCACCGAGGCCGCTGGCCGCGGTGACGCAGCCGCCGGGATAGGCGGAGTACGTCCGCTCGTTGAAGTGGATCCTGCCCTCGTCGTAGCCCCGACCCCCGCCGTGGCCCCTGCCCTCGTCGCCTCTGCCCTCGTCGTTGCCCCTGCCTTCGCCGTGGCCCCTGCCCTCGTCGCCTCTGCCCTCGTCGTTGCCCCTGCCTTCGCCGTTGCCCCTGCCCTCGTCGCCTCTGCCCTCGTCGTTGCCCCTGCCTTCGCCGTTGCCCCTGCCCTCGTCGTTGCCCCTGCCTTCGCCGTTGCCTCTGCCCTCATCGTTGCCTCTGCCCTGGTCACCCTTTCCGGCGTCGCCCTCGCCGTTGGGGGCCGAAGCCGGGGCTGCGGCCTGTCGCACGACCGGGACTGCCGGGACTGCCGGGGCCGGCCGGGCCGGCCGGGCCGACTCGATGGTGGCGGCCGAGGTGAAGGTGCTACCGGTGGCTGTCAGGGCCATGGCGCCCGCGAGGGCGGCGGTCACGACGGTGGAACGTGTAACCATGTCACTTCTCCTGTCTCAGAGAGGCCAGCTGCGTAGCCGACCCGTGACTGAACGTACTTACGCTCCACAAGGCTGTCATTTCGGGCATATCGAACGGCTGACACCGAGCACCGATCGGGATACCACCCGAGCCGGATAGCCCGGAAAGGCTCATTACCGGTTGACACGCCGAAGGACCGGCGCGGGCAACGATGTTGCTGCCTGTGCCGGTCCTGGCTCACCCAGTGAGTGCTGAGCCCGTGGCTCAGTAGGCGGAGTTGACGTTGTCGATCGACCCGTAGCGGTGGGCGGCGTAGTTGGCGGCCGCGGTGATGTTGGCGACGGGGTTGGTGAGGTCGTGGGCGGTGCCGGCGACGTGGTAGGCGTTGAAGGTCGGCTGGATGACCTGGAGCAGGCCCTTGGAGGGTATGCCGTTGCGCGCGTTGACGTCCCAGTTGTTCTGGGCGTGGGGGTTGCCGCTCGACTCGCGCATGATGTTGCGGTGCAGGCCCTCGTAGCTGCCGGGGATGCCCTTGGCCTTCATGATGGCCAGCGACTCCTTGATCCAGCCGTCGAGGTTGTTGGCGTAGCCCCTGCTGCCCGCGCCCTGGATGCCGTCCGCGGAAGCCTTGACCACGGAGGCGCTCGCCGGTGCCTTCTCGGCTGCCTGCGCGGATGTCGACGTCAGCGTGAGGGCGGCGGCCGCGGCACCGAGGGTGGCGATGCCGGCGACGGACATGGTGCGGAAGCGGGCGATGCGGCTGGTGCGGGTCTGCGTGTTCGTGGTCATACGGAAGGAACTCTCCAATGGGGGACGTCACGGTGTTGCCGACCGGTTGCGGTGGCTTGCGGGGCGGCGCCCCGCGCTGCGGGCCGGAGCGAACGGATCCGAAGGAATCCACCCGGCCCTGTCGCGGCTTCCCGCAACGACAGCCATGGTTAGCGACGTGCGGGGCGGGGCGCAATGATGTGACGTACTACCCAACTTCGGAGAAATGTCCGAAATGACATGTTCTGTGGCGCTTCCATGCTGTTCGGACGGCCCCCGGCCCTACTACCCGCCTTCGGATGTGACACAGCTCCTATGGGTGGCATCACATCCGCGGCGCCAAATCGGCGGTCCTGGCAGGACGGTTCCCGCACCGGATCCGCGCCTTCCCCGGCCGGCAGCACCACCGGTTGTCGGACGGCTGGGGCCGCCCCGTCTCATGGCGGCCCCAACCTGCTCTTGATGTGTCCGGGCGGCGCTCGACGGTGATCCCCGGTAATCCGGCCAGGAGAACACTGTGCCGCCGACTCCGAGCAACTGAGATACGAGGCTTCCCAGTTCGGGATCACGAGCGGCTGAGTCGTCCGTCCGCAGCGGTCGAGCGCGGTCGGCCGTTGCCCGACGGGAGGACTGGGCGGACGCCGGCGATCAACGTGGCAGTACCGCGCGCTGTGATCGTTATCCTGCGGCCGCGTCGTCGGACAGAAGCCAGAAGCCGGTCGGACAAGAAGCCGAACGTGGTGATCACGCCGGCCTCGGGCGTGCCGCGCCGAGGCGTTGCACGGGGCCCGAGTGATGCATCGTTCGCCGGGTCAGCGGCTCTCGTTCACCACCATGGCCGAGCCGCCGCCTCGCCGCTCGGGTTCGGCGACCGCCGTGACCTTCCCGTCGCGCCGGAACTCCAGTGCGGCCACCGCCCCGATCTCGGGGGAGGGGGTGAAGGTCTGTGGGGCCAGGACGAAGTGCTGGCCGAGGCCTTCCAGCGCGGTGCGCTCGGGTGAGTCGAGGAAGGCGGGTTCGGCCTCGGTCGTGGTCCGGTTCCGCTGCGAGATCCGCGGAGCGGCGACCGCATCGGGCAGCGACATGCCCAGGTCGAGACGGTTGACGAGGGTCTGGAGCACCGTGGTGATGATGGTCGCGCCACCCGGCGAACCGACCGCGATCAACGGCTTGCCGTCCCGCAGCACGATCGTCGGCGACATGCTGCTGCGCGGGCGCTTGCCCGGCGCCGGCAGATTCGGGTCGGGCACCCCGGGGGTGAGCGGGGTGAAGTCGAAGTCGGTGAGCTCATTGTTGAGCAGGAAGCCACGTCCCGGCACGGTGATGGCCGAGCCTCCGGTCTGCTCGATCGTCAGGGTGTACGAGACCACATTGCCCCAACGGTCGGCGGTCACCAGATGGGTCGTCGAGGGCCCCTCGTAAGGCTCCTGACTGCCCTTCCCCCGGGCACAGCCGATTGTCGCGCTGCGCGGGTCCGCCGGGGCCAGCGGACTGGTCAGGGTCGCGTCGGGCCGGATCAGGCAGGCCCGGTCCTTCGCGAACCTCTTGGACAGCAGCGCCCCCGTGGGGACGTCCGAAAAGGCGGGGTCACCCACCCAGCGATTGCGGTCGGCGAAGGCGATCCGGCTGGCCTCCAGGTAGTGGTGCAGCGCCTGGACCCGGTCGGCGGACGACAGAGGGAAGTTCTCCAGGATGTTGAGCGCTTCGCCGACTGTCGTGCCGCCGGAGGAGGACGGCGCCATGGAGTAGACGTCCAGCCCGTGGTAGGTGGTGAGGGTCGGGTCCCGGCGCACCACCCCGTAGTTCGCGAGGTCGCTCCGCTCCATGAGTCCGGGCCGGACCGTACGGTCGGAGCCGGCGGCCACCGGCGGGTTCTGCGCGGTGCGCACCACATCACGCCCGATGTCGCCGTGGTAGAGCGCGTCCATGCCCTCGTGGGACAGTTCCCGGTACGTACGGGCGAGGTCGGGGTTGCGGAAGCGGGTGCCGACCACGGGGAGTTCACCGTGCGGCAGGAACAGCTCGGAGGTCGAGGTGATGTCCCGGAAGCGGGCTTCGTTCATCGCGGTCTGGGCGCGGAATTCATCGTTGACCACGAAGCCGTCGTCGGCGATCCGGGTGGCCGGGCGCAGTGCGCGCCCGAGCGAGACCGTGCCCCAGTCGTCCAGGGCCTTCTGCCAGGTCGCCGGGGTGCCCGGAACACCCACGGACAGGCCGGAGTTGACCGCTTCCTGGAACGGGATGGCTTTGCCCGTGGACGAGTCGACGAAGGAGTCGGAGCGCATCCGGGCCGGGGCCGTCTCGCGGCCGTCGATGGTGTGCACCTTCTTCCGGGCGGCGTCGTAGTACACGAAGTAGCCGCCGCCTCCTACGCCTGCCGAGTACGGCTCGACCACGCCGAGCGCGGCCGCGGTCGCCACCGCCGCGTCCACCGCGTTGCCGCCGTGCCGCAGCACCTCGATGCCGGCCTGCGAGGCGTACGGGTTCACGCTGGAGACCGCACCCCCGCTGCCGGTGGCGACGGCCTGTTTGGGCGGCGACTGGAGCCGGGAGCCGGAGGGTGCCGCGGGGCCGCCTGCCGGGGATGAGCCGGCGGCTGCAGTGGGAACGAGCAGGGGGAGAGCGAGGGCTGCCGCTGACACGGCAGACACCAGGGCACGGCGGGCGATCATCAAGCCTCCGAGGGCCTCGGGCGAGGGTAATTGCCAGCACTCTGGCAACAACCGGCCTCATCAGCAATGGATCTTGGAGATCTCTGCGGAACATCTGAGGTTCCTCGGTGGTAACCAGCACGGTTCAACGACCCACCGGTACCAGGAGTCGGCGATCTACCGGCGCACGATGGCCACGAGTGCGGTACGCGGCCGTGCCCGGAGTGCTTCCCCGGTCGCGGCCACGTCGTTCGGGGCGCAGTTCACGGTTGGCGGTCAGCAGCCGCCGGAGATGGCTGCAGGGGCGCCGATGCTGATCCGGAGTGTGCTCGGGGTGGCGCAGCAGCCTCCGCCATCACCCTCGGACCGGGCGGCGTTCGGGTCGTCGAAGAGTCCCGCGCCGCCGCGGACACCGGTCTCGGGAAGGGACAGTTCGACACGCTCGGCCGCCTCCTTGTCTCCTGCAAGGGCGGCGGCGACGGAGCGGACCTGCTCGTAGCCGGTCATGGCGAGGAAGGTCGGGGCGCGGCCGTAGGACTTCATGCCCACGACGTACACGTCCTGCTCAGGATGGGCCAGTTCCTTGGCGCCGTGGGGGTAGACCATGCCGCAGGAGTGCTGGTTGGGGTCGATGAGCGGGGCCGGTTCCACCGGGGCCTGGAGGCGTTCGTCGAGGCCGAGACGCGGTTCGGACAGGACCTCGGTGTCGGGGCGGAAGCCGGTCAGGACGATGATCTCGTCGACCGGGTCGAGACGGCGGCCGTCCTCGCAACGAGTACGAGGCGGTCGCCGCTCCTCTCGACGGCGGTGGTGCGGAAGCCGGTGACGGCGTCGGCGTGTCCGTCCTCGGTGGCGGCCTTCGCCGCGAGGCCGAGGGCGCCGCGGGCGGGAAGCTGGTCGGCGGTGCCGCCGCCGAAGGTGGAACCGCTGATGCCACGTCGCAGGATCCAGACGGCGTGGGTGCCGGGGGCCACCTTGGCAAGGTCGGCCAAGTGGGCGAGGGCGGTGAAGGCAGAGGCGCCGGAGCCGATGACGGCGGTGCGCCGGCCGGCGTAACGGGCTCGGACGGCGGGGTCCTTGAGGTCGGGCACGTGGTAGGAGATGCGCTCGGCCGCGGCCCGCTCCCCGAGGGCGGGCAGGCCGTCGCCGCCGATCGGGCCGGGGGTGGTCCACGTACCGGAGGCGTCGACGATGGCGCGGGCAGTGATCCGCTCCTCCGTACCGTCGGCGAGTGCGAGATGGACGGTGAAGGGCTGGTCGCCACGGTCGGCATCGACAACACGGTCGCGGCCGAGTCGTCGAGACGCCGGTGACGCGAACCCGTAGCGGATCCTCGATGCCGCTGCCCGCGGGCCCCACCGAGCCTCAATGTGCTCGCAATCCCCCACGGACGGTGCACCGTTGAAGTGCCGTCATCCCTCCCCCGGCCGGGGCCTCGACTGCGGCGCAGACCGGGCACAGCACCGTACGCGCCCCTCCGTCGTCGGGGGTTCCGATCAGAGCGCCCCGCCGCATCGTGCGGGTGGCGATGCGGGCGTGCGTCGCACAGATTCCGGCGCCGCAGCTCCGACAGACACCGACGGTGGGGTTTCGGTTCCGGTTGCACGGCAGTCGAGCCAGTGCGTCAGTCTTCCCTTCCAGAGGTTGCGAGGGCCGTGGCCGAGAATTTCTTGCGCCAGGCCAGCGATACGTAGACGAGTGCGACCAGGACAGGGACTTCGATGAGCGGGCCGACGACCCCGGAGAGGGCCTGGCCGCTGGTGACGCCGAAGGTGGCGATGGCGACCGCGATGGCCAGCTCGAAGTTGTTGCCCGCAGCCGTGAAGGCGAGGGTCGCCGTGCGGCCGTAGTTCAGTCCGATGGCCTTGCCGAGCAGGAACGTTCCGAACCACATGACGGCGAAGTAGGCGAGCAGCGGCAGCGCGATGCGGGCGACATCCAGCGGCTGCGAGGTGATCGTCTTCCCCTGAAGGGCGAAGAGGATGACGATGGTGAAGAGCAGGCCGTAGAGGGCCCAAGGGCCTATTCTGGGCAGGAAGTTGTTTTCGTACTTCTCCAGACCCATCTTCTTCTCACCCATGCGACGAGTGAGGAATCCGGCGAGCAGCGGGACGCCGAGGAAGATGACGACGTTGAGGGCGATCTTCCACATGGAGATGTCGAGGTGCCGGCCGTCGCCGAGGCCGAGCCGGCCGGGCAGCAGGTCGAGGTAGAACCAGCCGAGCACGCCGAACGCAACGACCTGGAAGACCGAGTTGAGCGCGACGAGTACGGCGGCGGCTTCGCGGTCACCGCAGGCGAGATCGTTCCAGATGACGACCATGGCGATGCAGCGGGCCAGGCCGACAATGATCAAGCCGGTGCGGTACTCGGCCAGGTCGGGCAGGAAGATCCAGGCCAGCACGAACATGACTGCCGGGCCAACGATCCAGTTGATGACCAGAGAGGACACCATGAGCCTGCGGTCGCCGGAGACGGCGTCGAGCCTGTCGTAGCGGACCTTGGCCAGGACCGGATACATCATGACCAGCAGGCCGAGCGCGATCGGCAGAGAGATGCCGCCGACCTCGGCCTCGGCGAGCGCGTCGTCGAGGCCGGGGATCAGCCGGCCCAGCCCCAGGCCGAGGGCCATCGCCATGAGTATCCACACGGCGAGAAAGCGGTCGAGTGTGGAGAGCTTTGCGACGACCGAGTCTTCCCCGGGCTCCGTGCGTGGGGTGGTGGCCGGTTCGGTGCTGGTCACGGGCAGGCCCTCTTCGTGTCGGCGGCCCGGGTGGCACGGGCGGCAGTGGCGAGGTCGGCGAACGAGCCCGCCACGGCTTCGATGACGTCGGGGCGGAGCTTGTAGTACGTGAAGCGTCCACAGGGCTCCGTCTCCACCACCCCGGCCTCGCGCAGGACGCGCAGGTGGTTGGAGAGGTTCGTCTGCTTGGCACCGGTCTCCTCGACCAGGTGTGTGGTGCAGAGCGTCTCATGGGCGAGCAGGGTCACGATCCGAAGCCTGAGCGGGTCGGCCAGAACCCGAATCAGGTCAGTGTCGACTGACGTCATCATGTACTGATACTTTCACATCAGCGACGGCTGACGCCACCGCGCGCTGATATCACCAGTGCCTGCTTCCGCTGTGAGACAAGAGAGATCTCTGATGCCCGACAAGCCCTCTGTGCTGTTCGTCTGTGTCCACAACGCCGGCCGTTCCCAGATGGCCGCCGCCTGGTTGACCCACCTGGCCGGGGACCGCGTCGAGGTCCGCTCGGCGGGATCGAACCCCGGCGACGCCGTGAACCCGGCCGCCGTCGAGGCGATGGCCGAGATCGGCATCGACATCTCCGCCGAGACCCCGAGGATCCTCACCGTCGGCACGGTCAAGGAGTCGGACGTCTGCATCACCATGGGCTGCGGCGACGCCTGCCCTGTCTTCCCCGGCAAGCGCTACCTGGACTGGAAGCTCGACGACCCGGCAGGTCAGGCCGTCGCAGCAGTCCGCCCCATCCGCGACGAGATCAAGACGCTCGTCGAGGGCCTGATCAAGGAGATCGCCCCGAAGACGACGGCATGAGTGCGGAGGTCCGCAATGTGCGCGTCCCAGGCTCCGGTCCGGCGGGGCAAACAGCCGCGCTCTGCGCGGCCCGCGCGGACCTCGAGCCGCTGGTGTTCGGTGGTGCGATCTTCGTCGGGGGTTCCCTGATCGCGACGACCGACGCCGAGAGCCTCCCCGGCTTCCCCGGCTTCCCCGAGGGCGAACACCCCCGGCCCAAGAAACGAAATCTTCCCTGTCGAGAGCGACCCGTTCGATCGCCCGGCAGGCGGGGCGGGCGGCTTCGCGGGGAATGAACGTCAGCGCGTTGAGCGCCTGTAGGCGTACCCGTGCGTCATCCACCGCGCTGTCGGCGCCCTTGGTCAACTTGGTCCGCAGCCGGACGGTCGCTGACGTCGACTGGCCTTCGACGACACCCGAGTTCCAGGGGAGGGCCAGGCCGGCGACGACGGCGTCGCGGTCGAATGCCTTCGGCGAGGGTGTGGCGGCTGGCCCTGTCTGTCGGCGTCGAGCCGGTCCGGCAGGCGCTCGCCCTGACGCTCGGTGAGTATGGCTGC
The DNA here is from genome assembly GCF_044741025.1 of Streptomyces sp. NPDC088246. Lineage (NCBI taxonomy): Bacteria > Bacillati > Actinomycetota > Actinomycetes > Kitasatosporales > Streptomycetaceae > Streptomyces > Streptomyces sp. NPDC088246. Next base: position 51,598 of record NZ_JBIURV010000010.1, on the reverse strand, counting down.
GAAGGCCCGAACGTGCTTGGCCGGGGCGTCGAGTTCGGGGCAGTTGACCCTGACGCATTTCAGGTGGAGTTGTTGGGTACCGGAGAGGGTTTCCGGACGGCCGGAGGATCCATCCGGCGACAGCCCGGGCGAGGGAGGCCGGGCAGTCGGGCCGCGGCGAGCGAACAAAGATGTTGCCGGCTGCGCGCGGTGCGGCCGGCGGCCTCGGCGAAGCACAGGACGGCTGTGGGACTGGCGCAGGCGGCGTGCTGCTGGGACCAGTACGCCGAGGACGTCGGCCGCGGAGCGGGACCAACGCTCTGAACCCGGCGTGTCGGCGTCCCCTGTACTGCGTGTGTACTGCGTGCCGCACCGCCCGGCCCACCATGGAACGCGCTAGTGCAGAACGCTCGCCGAGCGATTTCCGCTGATCGGCAGTAAGGGGCGGATCACGGCGGTACCGTGGCCGAACCCGAGTCCGACCTGGCCGTTTCGGCTGCACGAGGTGACAAACGATGAACGATTACGCACTGTCCCCACCACATCCCACGAGCGCACACCCCGCTCGCGTTTACAACGTCTGGCTGGGCGGCAGGGATCACTATCCGGTGGATCAGGAGGCAGCCGAGCTCGCTGCCCTGGCGAACCCGACAATTGTGCCGTCGGTCCGGGCGAACCGGGCCTTCCTGGGCCGCGCCGTACGTCACCTCGCGGCGGCCGGAGTTCGCCAGTTCCTCGACATCGGTACGGGCATTCCCGCCGCAGAGAACACCCACGAGGTGGCCCAGCGGGCCACTCCCGAATCGCGTGTCGTCTACGTCGACAACGACCCGATCGTCCTCTCCCACGCTCGGGCGCTGCTGATCAGCGGCCCCGAGGGGCAGACCGACTATGTGCAGGCCGATGCGCGGGACGTGGACACGATTCTCGACGCCGCCTCCCGCACCCTGGATCTGGATCAGCCGGTCGGCCTCATGCTGGTGGCGATACTGCAGTACATCAAGGACGCCGAGGACCCGTGGGACGTCACCCGTCGGCTGCTGGACCGCCTTGCCCCGGGCAGTCACCTCGTCCTGTCCCATCCGGCCGTCGACGTCACCGCCCCCGAGGTCGCCGAATCCATGCGGATCTACAACGAGCGCGCAGCCAGCCACGCCTCCGCCACCCCCCGCACCCACCAAGAGGTTCAACGATTCTGCGATGGCCTGGCAATCCTGGAACCGGGCGTTGTCACCCTGACCCGTTGGCGTCCCGGACCGTCCGACACTCCGGATGACACCCTGCCCATGTGGTGTGCCGTCGCCCGCAAGGCTTAAGTGAGCGTTTTCTCCCGGTGTTTCATCCCGTGGATGGCGTTTCGTCCTAGGTGTCGGGTCGCGCCAGGGCACCACTGTCTCGTGTGAGTTGGTGGTGATCCGCCGGCGGTCGGGCAGGGCCGGTCACCCCGTGTCGGGCTGCTTGTTCGCGGGGTTTCGCAGCCTGGAGCAGCAGGGCCCGGGCAGCATCGTGAAGAAAGGTTCGGGAGACCCCGTGCACGGTGTGCGGCTTGTGGGACCGACGCCCGATCAGCGCCTTGATCCGCGACAACGTCCAGGTCGATCCGGCCACCCGTGGGCGATTGCACCCTTGTCCAGCTCGGCCTCAAGGACCGCGAACAACTCGTCCCTCAGCAGCGGCAGCGAGATAGGGCCCTTCGAGGCCAATGCCTGCACCGGTGATCGCCAGACCCCGGGCCACTTCGCAGCCTGAAGGGGGCGACGCCCGCGCCGGCGCGGTGCAGTTGCCCAGCCTCTCAGTACTCAGGGGCCTTGTATCCCGACGTAAGAGACCCTGCCGTCAAGGCCGTTGACGTGGTGATATCGCACCTGTAGTTGGTCGGTTTGCCATGACTTTTCGAACGCAGTGATCGCGACCGGCTCTTGGACATATTCCAAAGCCGTGATGACGGTGCAGTCATCATTCGTGCCGCCGTTCGGGTCGTCGGCAACGGTGATCTGAGTACCCTCAGGAACATCCATGAGAAGGCGGCTCCGCGCCTCATCATTGTTCACAGGGCTCCCAGACTTCTTGAGGTTATATGCCTGCGAGTATGACGTCGGCACGGCACCGCATATATCCGCTGGAGTATTTCCTGTCGCGTTGTTGCCGTGAAGAACGATGGCCATTTTCACCCCCTCGCGTCTGGTTGCGAATTACCCGCCCCATTGGCGAATGCAGGCCATTCGATTGCTCGACGCTGCGAGCCGAGTTGACCCAGCCCGCCGGCATCAAATTACGGAATCATTGAATGGCATCTGTTCCTCGACGCCTTTTAGTCCGTGGCCTTCCATGAAGTTTCAGTCTGCCTCCTCGGCGACTGACTGCAACTCGTTGGCCAGATCGCCGGAAGAGCCTGGTGATGTTAAAATTCTGATTGTTGACAGGCCGGTGGCGCTCGCATGCACCGTCCCCAGCCATACCCCTTCCTCGTACGCCGCCGAGGTCGGTTGATCGGCATCGGGTCACGCCGGTATTCCTGCTGAGCTGAACACTGAGGGCGTGCAGATCTTCAACCTCGACCTTTCGTGACGGGCCGTCAGGCGAACCGACGGCCGTCACGAAAGATCGAGGCTAAGCAGCGCAGAAGGTACCGCTCGGCCCCATGCCGGGGAAGCTTTCTCACCCCACCTGAACGTGTCGCCGGACTGGGCACTAAGCATTTCCACTCATCACGAGTTGTCCGATCTTGATCCGCAGATGCCCTAAAGCCGAGTCGCTACGTTGGGCGGTCTACGCTGTCACCGTTGCCCATTACATTCAACGGCCCAGCTTTCTGGGAGGAAGCCTCGAAGCGTTGCCAGCTCCCCGGATCGCTCCGGCCGCCTGCAGAAGGGACAATGCGATGGATTCTGATATCCGGACCAGGGCCGCACTCGAGGAGCACTGGCGGGCATCGGAGCGTGGGGATACCGAAGCCGAGCACGCCGTCTACGCTGCGGACGCGATCCTCGACTACCCCCAGTCAGGTGAACGATTCCGGGGCCGCGAGACGATTTCGGCGCAACGCGGCGGGCACCCTGCCAGTCGGCACTTCACCGTCCACCGGATCGTTGGCAGCGGGGATCTGTGGGTGAGCGAGTGTGTCATCACGTACGACGGAGCGCCCACCCACTCAGTGAGCATTATGGAATTCGCCCACGGACATGTGGTGCACGAGACGCAGTACTTCGCGGACGCCTTCGGTGCACCCGAATGGCGGACAGCACTCGCGGAGCCGATGCCGGGCAGGAATATCGCCAGGGCCTGACCCGGGGCTAACTTGATCTCTAACCTGTGCAGCGCAGACGCGGGGTCGTCGACTTCTTCGTTCGTCGCTTTGCAGGATCCGGTTTGCCGACTGTGTGCAGCACGTCGTGGCGTGGGGTTAGCCGGGTGTTCCTGCGACCCGGCGGGCGTCCTGGGCCGGGGCGGAAGGACTTCGGTGCCCCGGCAGGACAGGCGGTCTTCGGCGCAGGTGCCGAAAGTCGCGGCGGACTCGGGCGGGAGTGAGCCGGTCGGGCGGGCTCGGTCTCTCCCACGGCCGGCACAGATCAGCCGCCATTGGTCGGGACAGCCGGAGTTGGGTGAAGGCGGCGAGGATCAGCCGGGTCCACCGGTCGGCTGCTTCGGGGGTACGGATCTTGCGCGAGGTCGCCCAGGAGGCGGGCATCTCCCTCGGGCAGCTGCAGCACTACTTCGCCTCCCGCGAGGCGATGCTCTCCTTCGCCATGGACTTCGCGTCCGAGCAGACCACGCTGCGCGTCGGCCGGCGTGTCCAGGAGCTCGGCGACCGGCCGCACCCCCGCGACGTGTTCCGAGTGATGCTCACGGAGATGCTCCCCTTGCACGCCGACGCCCGCGCGACGAGCCGGATGAGCGCCGCCTACGTCCTGGAGGCGCTGCACGACGAGAACATCCACGCGCGGGCACGCGGCGGCATGGTCCAAGGACGCGCTCTCGTCGAGCAGTTGGTCCGCCAGGCGATCACCGATGGGTACATCCACCCCGACCGTGACCCGGTGACCGAGACCAATCTCCTCCTCGCTCTCACCGGCTTCGCCGCCCTCATCGAACTGGATGCGATCGAGCCCCGGGACGTGCTCACCGCTATCGATCAGTACCTGGACAGGCTGTTCGCCGGAGGCAATCGGAGCGCGTGACACGAGAGCGGGAATGCAGCCGATCCCATGCAAATCAACTCACGCTCGTCCTCGGTCAGCAGCAACTCGGCCTTCGGCCGTCCCGCCCTCGCCATCCGCCCAAAATGCCGAACCGCCCACTGCTTTCGCAGCGAAATCCCGACTCAGGGCACTAGCCAGGAATGGGAGAAGTTCCGACAGCGTTCCGAGCCTCCGTCAGTCCCGTGAGTTACCGAAGAGGAGGCGGTAGCCGATGAGCAGGACGAGGGAGCCGCCGATCGCCGCTCCCCACGTGGTCAGGTCGAAGAAGTGATTCTCCACGGGACGGTCGAGAAAACGGGCCGAGAGCCAGCCGCCGACGAAGGCGCCCGCAATGCCTATGAGGGTGGTACCGATCAGGCCTCCGGGATCGCGCCCGGGGAGCAGGACCTTGGCGATGACTCCGGCGACAAGCCCGAGGATGATCCAGCCGATGATGCCCACGTTCGTTGTTCCCTTCGTCGGGCCGTGCCGGGGCGGAGGCAGTCCCCCAGTCGGCAGTAGTGCGTTGCTTGGTTGCGCAACTGTACAGATGATGGTGAAGACGCGGCGCGGGCGGCGCTGGTTGCGCCGGGAACGCCTTGCGTCTGGGGTGCGGTAGGCAGACAGGCCGAGGTTTCCAGGGTTGTTCGGGCCCGTGGCGTCGGCGATGCCGGCGGAGCGAGCCGGGTCCTCGGTGGCGGCGGCCGGCGTCGCTCGGGAGCTTCGCAGGGCGGCCTGGACTGGGGAGGTTCGCAAGCGGCCCCGCGGAAATGGGAGGGACGACGACTACAGTGGCGACAGGCGTCGACAGCTTCGAGGACCCGCCTGCCGAGGTACTCGCGGAGGCGGCCGCAGCCTTCGGGCTGCTGGCGTCCTCGGCACGGCTGCACATCATGTGGACATTGGCCCGGGGCGAGAGTGATGTGACTGGACTCGCGGAGCGGGTGGGAGGCGCGCTGCCCGCTGTCAGTCAGCACCTGGCGAAGCTGAAGCTCGCGGGGCTTGTGCGGTCCCACCGCGAGGGCCGGCGGATGGTCTACTTCGTGGACGACCCCGGTATCGTGACCGTGGTTCGGCTCATGGTCGGCCAGATGACCGCGCGCGCCGACGCCGCGTCCGCGTCGGTACAAGCGCTCCGCAGGACCGGCGCCTGACACCTCCGCGGTTGAGGGGCCGGACCTTGTGGTGCACGGCCGACCGACGGCTCCATCGTCGGGCAGAACCCCTGCAGTCGGCGGGGCGTCGCAAGAACTGACCTCGTTTCAGGTGCTGCGCGCGCTGGACAGCGGCCCGCACGGGCTGACGGACGTGGAAGTTCGGCTTCATCGCTCCGCGCGAGGAACTCGCCCCTTCCACCGCCGCTGCCCTGCGCGTCCTCGCCGCCTTCGACGAGACCAAGCGACGGCATGATTTCGCGAACCGCCGGTGGGAGAAACTGCCCGACGACCGGGACCTGACGATTGAGGCGGCCGCCTGGCATCTGCACGACCTGGCCGCGCAGTTACCCACCCGCCGGCCGGGGATGCACACGAAGAGCGAACTGCTGGCGCTGGGCTACAACACCGGTTCGGGCAACATGCTGGCATTCGCCCGCGGCGCACCCAGGCAGTCAGGCGCAGTCCTACCTGGACCGGCTGCATGCCAACTGGGCCAAGGCCGGGAAGGCGATTTCCGCTCAGCCGTAGGAGAGGTTGGTGCACAGGTCGTCGTCGGCGGAGCGGGCACCGTGGGCCACTTCGGAGGGTACGGTGGCCGGCCCATCGGAGGCGGTGGCCGCGGGGCTGTCCGCGTAGTCCCGGCCGAGGATCACGTTGATGCCCGCCGTGGTCGTCGCCCGGAGATCCGCGGCGGGGAAGAGGCGGGCGACGGTCTTCGCCCGGTCCTTCTGCCCGGGACCGTACTCGATCACCGTGGTGCTGTGGTCCTGGTTGGCGGCGGTGGCTGTACTGGTGACGGTGAAGTCGTGGCCCTTGAGGGTCCGCGCCGCATCGGCGGCGAGCCCGGTGACGGTGGTGCCGTTGTGGACGGCGACGTCGATACCGCCCCCGGAGACCGCTTCGTCGGCACTCGCCGAGGGAGAGGCCGAGGCCGTCTCGTCGCCGTTCTTGCCGCTGGCGTCCTTGCCGTCGATGGTCCGGTCGGCCTTCAGCGCCGCCCACAGGGCGTCGACGTCCGGCTCTACGATCGTGACCCGCGCTCCCTGGTACTGCCAGGGAGCGGTCACGAACTTGGCGTTGTGCAGCTCGATGTTCTTCATCGACATCACGAAGGACAGCGTGCGCGCGTCCGAGCCGATGACCAGGACGTTCGTGCCCTTCGAAGAGGAGGCATCCGGTCGGTCGCCGGAGATACCGTCCGAGCTGAAGGTTTCGATGTTGCCGCTCAGCCGGAGGTAGACCCACCCCGCTCCCGCCGTCACCAGTAGGAGCAACGACACAGCTGTCACGAGCACCCTCCGCACCCGGTTGCGCTTGCGCCGCCGGGTGCGTACGGCGGATCGAGCGCCGCTGTGACGCGGGGGTGCCATCTGCTGGCGGGTGCCTGCCATGTGTCGTGCGCCCTCATCCGTCCGACCGATGCAGAGGGGACGACTCGCCTCACCTCAAAGTTGTACAGTTGCGCAATGTAGCAAGCCTTCCAGTGGGAGCCACCCCAAGGTGCGCACCCCGGCTGATGAGACGAAAGGCGGAGCTGGAAATGTTGCGTAACGGTCTGGAGCCTTGGCATCTGCTGATTGTGGCGATCGTCGTCATCGTGCTGTTCGGCTCGAAGAGACTGCCGGACACCGCCCGGGCGGTGGGCAAGTCGCTGCGCATCCTCAAGAGCGAGACCAAGGCCATGAAGGAGGACGGAGCGACGCGCGCCGCCTCCGACCCCGACCCAGCAGCACACGTCACACCTTCGGCGATCCAGACCGCGGCCGAGCCGAATCCGGCCCGGCCGGCCACGGAAAGCACCAACACCGCCCGCTGAACCGCACGGGGCGGCGCCGTCAGGGGCTGGCGCCGTCGAAGCCGTACCTCAGCGGCTCACTCCGCACCCCGGGATCCCGACGGTAGACATAAAGCGCCTCCACCTGCACGCCGCCCGGCGGGGCCTCCAACTGGCAGGGGTACGTCACCTGCAGCACCGAGGGCCGGCCGGTGACCCGCATGCACAGCCCGTCCGCGGGGCCGCCGTTGAGTATCGCGCTCTCCGAGCCCGTCAAGTCATTCGCATCCATGCGCATAGTTTAATTATTGCGCAAGTTTTGAACTATTGTGAAACTCGCCACTCCGGGGCTCTGCCACGCAACCCCGACGCGGCTCGATTTCGGGGAGAAACAGCACACATGGGCGTCAGCCTCACCAAGGGTCAGAACGTCGTCCTCAACCGGGACGGCACCCCACTTGCGGACGTCACCGTCGGGCTGGGCTGGGACGCCCGGCCGGTCGGCGCCACGGACTTCGACCTCGACGCGTCCGCGATCATCTGCGGCCCTGAGATGAAGGCCATCTCCGACGAGCACTTCGTCTTCTACAACAACCTCACCAGCCCCGACGGCGCCGTTCGGCACACGGGCGACAACACGACCGGTGAAGGCGACGGGGACGACGAACAGATCCTCATCGACCTCGACAGGCTGGACGAGAAGGTGGGGCAGGTCGTCTTCACGGTCTCCATCCACGACGCGGAGCGGCGCGGCCAAAGCTTCGGGCAGGTCAGCGAAGCCTTCATCCGCGTTGTGGACAACCTCACCGGCCGCGAGATGTGCCGCTACGAACTCTCCTACGACGCCGCCGGCGAGACCGCGATGGTCTTCGGGGCCCTGTACCGCAGAGGCGGGGAGTGGAAGTTCCGCGCCATCGGCCAAGGCGACGCACAGGGACTGGCAGGTATCGCCACCGACTACGGCGTAGGGATCGCCTGAGCGGCGCGATGCCGAGAAAAGGCGCGCAGGTGAGGGCTGGGCAGTCACGCGGCCCGGGGCCGGAACGACCGGAGGTCCTCACGAACCGCGCCGGTCAGGGACACCGACCCAGAGGACCCGGGACCACCAAACTATCGGCCGCCGACTGAATTGCGGTCACGGACACTTCAGCCCAGCACCGCCACAGGCCACAGGCCACAGGCCACCCAATAGGGGTGGTTCCCATTCCCGTTGCCGATCACTGGCTTGTGCCATGTTCCTTCGCATCACGGATGGAGCAGCATGGCTCCCGTTCCCGTTGGCCGAGTGGCTCCCGTTCGCCCTGCCTAAAACAGTATGGGACCTGTTTGCCGCCGACAGCTCCTCCTCGTACCTGACGGCGAGGATGTGCCAACGGGTCGGCACCTGGGCAGTGGCGGACAACTTGAGATCGCCTACACGCGAATTCCTCCTGGCTGAACCGAACCGTGGCCCGGTTCACCGCCTTGCGCTGCTTCACCCTCGACGGCACCGACCACAGGGAGCAGGGAGCAGGGAGCAGGGAGCAGGGAAGCGTGATCCGTCTCTGCGCCATCCGGTGAAACCGCCACGCCGACGACCGGCGCCGACGCGCGGTCGTCGACCGGACATTCGTTGCTTGATCTGGCGCTATGTCGCATCGGCGTCGAACGGCGTGTGCGCGGGCGCCGTCGTCTTGCCGTCCTTCTTGAAGGACACGGGGCCCGGCGTTTCGGCCTGCAGGACGGGCCCCGTCGAAGAGCTCTCCGGCACTTCGCCATCAGCTGTGTCGCGAATGGCGTCAGCGACCTCCGTCAACTCCTGCCCAGGGTCGAGAGCGTTGCGGATCTCGTCAAGTCCGAGGCCGTCGCCGTTCAGGACGTGCTTGCGCACCAGCGTCTTGGGGTGGAGATCCTCGAACTCGAAGTCCTGGAACTCCGGACCGAGTTCGGACCGGACTTCCTGCTTCGCATTCTCGGTGAACTCCCGAAACTTACGGATGAAGCCCGTCACGTTCTGGATGAGATCCGGCAGCTTGTCCGGGCCGAAGAGAAGAGCAGCAAGAAAGGCGAGTGTGATCAGTTCGAGCGGGCCCACATCAGAGAACACTGTGCCACTCCTTGAGCTGTCGCCGCTCGGACGCTCTGCGCGCCGATCGACCGCCTGGTCAGTTTTCATTGATCTAGATATTGCGCAATGGATGAACCATTGGAGTCGGTCCGGCATCGAGCCGGCGACGGCACAGACGCGACCAGGAAAATGGAGGACGACCGTGGGCGTCGGCCTGTCCAAGGGTGACAACGTATCGTTGAGCAAGGAAGCGCCCGGCCTGACCGCCGTGACGGTCGGTCTCGGCTGGGACGTGCGCACCACCACCGGCGCGGACTATGACCAAGCTTCACGCCCACGAACGCGTTCCGGACGAACCCGATCGAGGCAACGATGCCCACTCCGCCGATGGCCGCTGCGTCATCCTCTCCTACGGCCGGCTGGCGGATCACCAGTCTCCACCGCCGAAGTCGCCTCCGCCCTCGAAGCCGCCACCTTCGAAACCCCCTCCGAAGTCGCCAGGGTTGAAGTCGGCGCCGGTGAACTCACCGCCTTCGGGGGTGCTGTCGACGGGCGCGGTGTCGGCGAAGGCGGAGGGCGCGCTGAGGACCGAGCCCAGCATCGTGCCCACGAGCAGGCCGCCGAGCATGCTGCCCGTGCCGCCGAAGTAGCCGCCCGCCCAAGGTGCGTATGCGGGTCCGGCATTCCAGTAGGGCTGGGAACCGTGGGCGGTCTGCACCTGACGGGCCATCGGCTCCTGCCCGGCTGCCAGGAGGGCGGCATCAGCCTCACACGCCGGTACGCTGCGCGGCATGCCGCCGGGCGGGGCCCACATCGCATCAATGGCCGACGGGCCGTGGCGAGGATCGAAGAAGCAGGGAGCACGGCGCTCCGGCACCGGGGCGCCGGCCCGGCGTGCGGCCAGGGTGGCGAGCGCGAACCGGCCCTCTTCGAGGGCTGTGGTCACCGGCTGGACGTCCTGCGGCCTGTCGGCCATGGCCATCAGCTCTTTGGCTTTGTCGTACGTGTCCAGTGCGTGGGTGTAGTCCTGCCGCATCGCGTCGTCGACCCCGGGCTCCGACGGGTGGAAGTCGAGTCGGTCCAGTTCCTCGCCGAAGGCGGTGATGTCCTCGTCGACGACGACGCGCAGGGCGTCCAGCTCGGCGCCCTCGCGCTTCTTCTTCGAGCGGCGGTACAAGGCGTACCCACCGCCGCCGGCCGCCGCGACCGCACCGACAGTGAGCAGCACTGCCGCGCCGCCGCCCCCTTCATCGTCCTCGGAGCCGCTCCAGGTGGCCGGGGCCTGCCCCTTGGCCTGCTCGGTGGCCTGGTCGACGAAAGCGGTCAGGAGTCCTTCGGTGTCCCGGGAGTGGGAGCGCTTGACAGCGCCGGTGAGGTTGCCGACCGCGTTGCGGGACATCACCGAAGAGTCCGCGTTCGCGTTGAAACCGTCGCCGAGGCGGACGGCGTACACGCCTGCGATGCCGACCTGGGTGCGCAGGTCCCGCATCAGGGTCCCGGGAGGGAACTCGGCGGCCTCTGGCAGCACCGCGACGAAGACCGGCTTGCCCGCGTCCTCGATCTTCTTCGCGAGGTCTTCGGCGTCGGCCTCGGAGAGCTGGTCCCGGGCGCGCGGATCAACATACACGGCACTCTTCGTCAGGGCCTCGGCCACGCTGTCGAGGCCCGCCGCCGCAGCATGCGCGGGGACGGCCGCGAACATCGCGCAGACCGTCAGAGCCAGGACGGCCAGAACCGGGCCGAGCCGTGGCAGCGCCCGACGGACGACAGGCATGACGGTTCCTCCTCCTGTGATGGATTGCAACCCTCTTGGTTGCTCAGTTGCGTAATATAGCAAGTCTCGTGGAGGGGGTGCCCGTTCGATCCCAGCGGCCGTACTGGCATGCTTTAGGGATTGCGCAATCCGGGAACCATCGCGAGGGCGCACTGAGCGCATTCCACCGACCAAGGAAGACTCGTGGACCGTCCGGATCACCTACGGGCAGAAGACCTGCCCGCATTCGAGCGCATCCTGGATCACGCACTGAAATCCCCCGCGATCCAGGAGGAGAGGCACCGCACTCCCCGAGCTCTCAACAACGAACAACTGCGGACCCGTGCACTCGGCGCGCGCACCGCCATCGCCGCCTCGGCCGCTTCCGAATACCGCACATACCGTCAGCTGCTCGCCGCCTCGGCCTCGTCGGGCGCGGCGCGTCGTCGTGCACGGCGGGAGTCCGACGGCGCTGCGGCCAACACGAGCAACACGCTGCATGCGGTGGCCGTTCTGGTACCGGGGCTGTCCGCCACGGCTGCCGTGGTCTTCGGCTTGATCGGCTTCGCCTTCCGGGCTGTTGACATGCACTCGCATCTCGCTGACGTCATGCTCCTCGCCGGTCTGGCTGCGGCAGGGGTCGCGGCAGTGACTGTGCTGGCCGGTCTCGTCTGGATGCTGGTGGCAGCGGCACGCAATCGCTCGACGACGGCTGGTACGGATCCCGAGGTGGACCACGCGCGCGGCGCGTGGCAGGAGGCACTGCTCGAACGCGGGATCCTGCCCTTCCTGTCCAACTCGCTCCAGGCCGCGAGCCCTGCGGACTCCGGCCGTCCGGATGCGACGGCCACGTCACGTGCGACAGGCGGCTCAAAGGTGGTTCCGGAGCCGCGCAGAGGGCCGGGTTTCAGCGCTCCCGACTTTTCGAGTCCAGACTTCTCAGGTCCGGACTTCACTGGCCCTGAGCTGCCCGGAGCGGACTGATTACACCGGGACGAAGCCGGGCCCGCCGCTCATCGTGCGGCGCTCCTCCCGGGAGGATCCCGGCCGCCTTCACGGGCCGCGCGGGAAGATCCCGGCCGCCCCTCGCGTCTTCTGCACGCCTGGCGAAGCATAGGGATGGGGCTCCCCTTGCCGGGGCCGCACCCCGTCGGGGACGTGTCAGCCCTTCCTCGAGCGGCGGGCTTCGGCCGTGGCCTTCAGCTCCTTCAGCCACTCCTCAAGACCTCCTCCGAGGTGCTTGATGGAGGTGGGCACGTCCGCTTCGACCTGGGCACCGGTCCAGGTCTCCTCGGTCTGCACGAGGACACCGCCCCAGGCCTTGGTGAAGGTCCAGACGTGGACGCCCCTGTCGATGCGCAGCCCCTTGCCGATCGCGGGCCCCGTCCAGCGGATGCACGTGCCGTACTTGAGCTGCTGGACGGTCGAGGTGATGGTCAGGGTGGTGGCGGGCGTCGTGGAGGTGGGAGGCACCGGGGTGGTCCACCGGAACCGCGAACCCTCCCTCAGCGGACCCGCGTCCAGGCGTTTCATGCTGGTGACGGGCGGCTGCCACGACGGCCAGCGCTCCACGTCGGTCTGCAGATTCCAGATGGTGCGCAGCGGCGCGTGGATGACGGCCGCGGTCCGGTACCGGATCTTGGCAGCGGGATCGACGCCATTCCCTCGGCAGGTCAGCGAAGCACCCGCGCGGTCGATGTGGTCGGCTCTGCCGGCCTGACCGGGCGCGGCGGTTTGGCTGGGCGCTGCGGTTTGGCTGGGCGCGGCAGCCTGGCTGGGTGCGGCAGCGCCGAGGATGAGTGCGGCGGCCAGCGGGATCGCCGGCAGGGCGGCACACATGCGGCGGGCGGTTCGTGAGGTGGCGGGTCGGACCTGCTGGTTCAGCGTGTCGAGCATGGTTCTCCTCCTTGTTCAGTGACTGGTCTGGCGGCCGTGGCATTACTACGCACCCCGGCGGGCAAATTCGGCGCAAGAGCTGGGAATTCACTCCCTGCCGGCCTTGAGGCGTTCGTTCCGGGCGTTGATCTCCTCCCACGTATCCGGGAGGAGGATGGCCCTGCCCGCGGTGACGCTGTGCTGGGCGAAGCCGACGTAAGGGCGTTGGCGGGCTTCGTAACGAGCGAACGCCATGGCGTGATCGTCGCCCGAGCGTTCCAGTTCCTCTGCCAGGTAGTAGGCGCCGGTGAGGGCCGGCGAGGTGCTCGGCCGGAGAGCAGGGCCGCGCAGTGGGCGGCGTCGCCGACCAGCGCGGTCCGGCCGGTGTGCCAGGCGGGCATGTGGATCTGGCTGACCGAGTCGAAGCAGCAGTCCTCGGCCGCCTGGACCGCGTCGAGCAGCTGCGGCACCTGCCAGCCGGTGACTCCGGCGAAGGCGTCCTCGAGGATCTTCTTCTACGCGGCCAGGTCGTGGTGGTCGTAGTCGAGTGGATCGGACCGGAACATGAGAACGCCGATCACCTCGTCGTTGAACGTCCAGGTGGCCGCCATGCGGCCAGGGGTGTTGCAGGTCGGGTTGATTCCGTCCTGTCCGAGCTCGCGGGGGAGGTCGACCAGCGCCACGTAGCAGCCGAGATGGCGGATGTAGCCGGATTCGGGGCCGAAGGCCAGCCTGCGTACCGCCGAATCGATCGCGATGGCGTCGCCCCGGATGTCGATGGGCGATCCGGTGACGCGCAGGAACGCCGCGCGTTCGACCAACCGGGCTCCTGCTGAACAGTGATCTTGGTCGACACGGTTCCAGCAGGAGCCCCATCTCTGCTTCAGCCTGCTTGACACATCAGGCCCAGCCCTAAAACCACACGGCATTGGTACGAGCAGGGGGCGGTCTGAGCGCCTACGAGGGTAGATTCGCCGACAGCGCGTGACTCGTCCTCACTCCACGTCCAATTACTTCTGCGCGACTGCCACGTACAGGGGTACGGGTTCGGGCCGCTCCAGCTGGTCCGGTGCCGGGCACCACTTCGTGGCCAGTTCAACACCGGGCTCGATAAGTCTCAGGCCGGTGAAGAAAGCGGCGAACTCTTCACGCGAGCGCACCTGCGCCGGGGTACCACTCCTGCGGTAGATATCGACGATTCCTTCCCATGCCTCGGGTTCAAAATCCCCAGTCACATGAGAGAGCACGAGATAGCTACCAGCGGGAAGAGGGTCGAGCAGTTGGCGGACCAGATCGTAGGGCTTGTACTCGTCCGAGACGAAGTGCAGCAGGGCGACCATGGAAAGCGCGACCGGCTCCTTGAAGGAGAAGGTCTCTCGCGCGCTGTCTATGATTCTCTGCGGCTCCCTGACGTCGGCCTGGATGTAAGAGGTGTGTCCATCAGGAGTGCTATGCAAGAGCGCCTCCGCATGGCGAAGGACTATCGGGTCATTGTCCGCATACACAACCCGTGTGTCCGGTGCGACTGCTTGGACGACTTGGTGCAGGTTCGGTTCGGTAGGAATTCCGGTTCCAACATCGAGGAACTGACGGATTCCCCTCTCCGCCAGCATTCGTGAGGCCCGGTGCATGAACTTCCGGTTGACCCGGGCAAGTTCGGCCACCCCGGGGAAGAAGGCCTTGACCTTCTCACCCGCTTCCCAGTCGACGGGGTAGCTGTCCTTGCCACCCAGATACCAGTCGTACATGCGGGCCGGGTGCGGCCTGCTGGTGTCGATGGGAGCTAACCCCTGCTTCACTTCAGCCACTAGCTGGTCTCCTTCAGCATGATGGTGTGCGGATATCCCGATGCTTGGTGTGGATCGTCATGACAAGAGAAAGTCCGCCTGGCCAGACTTTGCGCCGGCGACGAAGGCCTTCATCTCTTCGGCCGAATAGATCAGCGCGGGCCCGTCCGGCTCCCTGGACTGGCGCAGGGCTACGCGGCCGCCAAGGAGTTGCTTGGTTTCTACGCATTGCCCGCCGTTGCTCCCGCTCCAGGGCTTCTGCCACTGTTCCGTGCCGAGTTCAGTGGCTGCGTGCGTGACGTGGTGATTCATGAAGTCAGCTCCTTGCGGACGTCACCGATGAAGCTCTTGGTGTCGCCTACTGGCAGTGCGTACGCGCTCATTTGATCGAGGGCCTCGCGATAAAGGGCCGCCTCATCTGGGTCCTCCGTGTAGTGAGCGCGACTCAGACTGTCCGTGCAGACAATGTCGGGTAGTTCTGGAATCTGAAAGCGGAAGACAGTGAACGGTCCGAAGCCGCCAGGATGAAGGCCGGCGTTGAATGTGCACACCTGAAGAGTCACGTTCTGGAGTTCTGCCATCTTCAACAGGTGGTCCAGTTGGTTGGCCATGACCTCGGCGTCGCCGACGTGCCGGCGTAGGCACGTCTCGTCAATGACGGCCCACAATTGAGGAGGAGCAGGCTTCGGGCGGTTGAGCAGGTCTTGGCGCGCGGTGCGGAGGCTGACCCGGCGCTCGAGAACATCAGTCGTCGGGCGGGGCAGGCCAACCTTCAACACTGCGCGTGCGTAGTCCTCGGTCTGCAACAGGCCGGGGACGACCTGGGGCTCATAGAGGCGGATTTGCGTAGCCGAGTCTTCGAGAGAGACGTAGACGCCGAACCAGTTCGGCAACGCGTCTCGAAAACCCTGCCACCAGCCGGGGTCGCTCGCCTTGTCAAGGAGGCCGAGAAATTCGTCGATCTCCGCCTGTCCTGCCCCGTAGACCTCCAGGAGGGTCTTGGCGTTGGCGAACTTCAGCGATGTCTCGGCCTTTTCCATCCTTGTGACCGTCGTCTGAGCGATACGCAGACAGTTGGCCGCCTGAGCCGCTGTCAGGCCTGCGGCGTCCCGTAGCGCGGCCAGTCGTCGGCCCAAGACGATCTGCAGCACGGTCGGGGCGGACTTCGGTTCGGTCACGTCAGATCCCTCTCCCGTCGGATGGCTGGCAGTTCGGTGCAGTGTGCCACGGCCCCCGGTATGGCAACAGACTGCAGGTCCAACTATGCAGGTTGCAGAGTGGGGCTTGCCAACGGCTTGTCGGGTAAGCGCAGTTGGGTGACCAAGCTCATTCCGTCTGGATGCACGCCCCCTCAGGAAGGTCCGAGATGCCCGCCCCGTCGGTGCCGATGCCGCCCCGCTCCCCGACGGGTAGGTCCTGTCCCAACTCACTCGCACAGGCGGGCAGCTCGTCCTCTCCGCCGAGGGCCGCCGACTCGACACCCCGGTGGCGGGTCTACTGGAAGCGCAGCCACCGCTCCGTCGACGCCACCGGCCGGTTCATCCAGTCCCGCGGAGCGAGCCGAGCGCGATATGACGTCTTCGGCGGGCTGGTCGCGGCGTGGACGATGCATGTGAGCCCGGTGGGAAGCCGCCTGCCACGAAGCTGATCAACTGACCCAGTCCTCTGCCGACGCGGAGGTATGCATGGCGTCAACCAGCCCCATGGCTGAGAAGGCAAGTGCGTTCGTTCCACCACCCCACCGCTTGCCGGCCTGGATCGGGGCGGGCACGCCCTTGCGGGCGAGCTCACCGGTGAAGCCCAACTCCCGGAGCAGAGCGCGGGACGCGTTGCTGTCATAGCTTCGGTCGAGGTTGACGTTCACGTCGTCTGGCAGTGACCCGACCTGGTAAGCGGCCTGACGGCTGGCGCGTCGTCGGCCTCCCCGGAGACTTGATCAGGCCTTGCTTCGGGTCGGAGCGGAGATCACTCGTTGTGCAGCACCTCGGCGATGGTGAGCCGTGCCGCCGAGCGAGCCGGGATCAGCGCGCCAAGGACGGCGATCACGACGCCCGCCAGGGTCAGGGCGGCCAGTTGCGGCGCATGCCAGACGTCCTTCATGGACTCCGGGAAGCTGAGCACTCCGGCATGGTCCACGAGCAGCCGGTGTGCGACTGTCCCGAGGGGGATGCCGATCAGGCCGCCGACCGCGCCCAGCCCCGCCACGGACGTCACTGTCATCACCACGACCTGGCGCGGCGTCATCCCGATCGATTTGAGCATGGCCAGGTCGCGGCGCCGCTCCCTGGTGTTCAGCAGGACGGTGTTGAAGACGCCGAGCGCCGCGACGACGGTCAGCAGCAGCGTAAACACCGACGAGAAGCCGACGACGGTAGTGGTGGCGGCATCCGGCGAGTCGCTCCTCAGCGACGGATAGAGGCCCGGGTCAGCCTCCTCGATCCCCCTGACGTAGGCCTGGGCGTCGGCATGGGGGGCGAGCTGGATCGTGTAGTCAACGGCGCTCGTGTCCGGGGCGAGTTCGGCCGCGGTCTGCCAGTTGGAGTCCATGGCCTGGGCGTTGCCCGACATGACTTCGCCGACGACGGTGACGTCGGCCTGCCTGCCGTTCAGATACATGGTCGTCCGGTCACCGACCGCGAGCCCGTGCTGTTTCAGGAACGACGGCCCGACGGCGACCTCACCCGCTCCGCTCGGCCAGTGCCCCTCGACGATCTGCTCAGCCTCGGCCGGAGCGTCCCCGCGGTAGAAGTTGACGAATACGGTGTTCGTGGTCCCCGCGAGGTGCACCTTGGTGAGGGCGCGAGCGGTCACCCGCTCCGCTCCGGGAAGGGATCGCAGCCGTGCTTCGATCTCGCTGTCATCCAGCTTCGGCACGTGTCGGCCTTGTGCGGGCCTCCCCACCTGTACGTCGACCAGCGCGACCCCGCTGTTCTTGCCCGCCTTCCCTGCCGCCACCATGCTGCTGGCCAGGCCGGTCGTCAGAGTCACGGTGGTGACCCCGATGATGACGGCCGACATCGTCATCATGGCGCGGCCCGGGCGGGTGAACGGCTGGCCCAGGCCCAGGCTTACGGAGCGCGGCAGCCGGGTGCCGCTGAGCTTGCGTTGGACGCGCAGCCCGCGCCCGGTCCGCGGCGCGCTGCCCGCGCTGATCGCCTCTGCCGCGGAAAGCCGGTGTGCGCGCAGCGCGGGGATCAGCGCGGCGGCGGCGACGAGGGTGGGCATGGCCAGCAGGCAGGCGACGGGCACCCAGGGGCTGGTGGCAATGGTGGCGGTGCCGGTTTCGATTCCGGAAAACGCAACGTTGAGGATGGGTTGCTCCAGCAGGGTGCCGAGCGCCGTGCCTAGGACGCAGCCCACGACCGCGGGAGCGGAGATCATCGCGAGGTAGACCGCGACCACCTGGTTCGGCGTGAAGCCAAGGGCCTTGAGCACGCCGATGTGCCGGTATCCGGAGACGACCGCCCCGCTGACCACGTTGCCGACGATCAAAGCCGAGACCAGGAGGCCGAGCACGCCGAACATCGTCATAAAAGGGATGTAGGAATCGGCCGATGCGGAGAAGGCCTGCTTGAGGGTGAGGTAGGACTGGGCATCGGTCAGCGAGTCCGCTGGTTGTCCGGCGGTGACCGTTGCCAGGTCGGCGCGAATCTGCCCGTCCGTCGAGGCCGACGTGAAGCGGTAGAGCATCTGGAAGCCTGGCGGGTGCAGGGCGGTCATCTGCTCGGGTGATACCCAGGCGCCGGCGGACTTGCTCATGCTGGTGGCGAGCACAGGAAGGCGATCGAGGACCGGGGCTGGCTTCTCGAGCGGGAGCGGGAGAACGCGGCCCGGACCGCCGTCGACGCCGAGCGCGCCCGGATCGCCCAGGAACTGCACGACATCGTCAGTCACAACGTGAGTCTGATGGTGGTCCAGGCGGGTGCCGCGCGCGAGGTGCTGACCACCATGCCTGACGCGGCTGCCGAGGCCCTGGTGGCGGTCGAGGGCGCCGGCCGGGACGCGATGACCGAGCTGCGGCATCTGCTCGGCCTGCTCGCTCCGTCGCAGAGCGGCGAGGACGAGGCCGACCTGACCCCGCAGCCGAGCCTCGGCCGACTCAGTTCGCTGATCGACCGGATCGCGTTCGCCGGATTGCCCGTGGAGGTTCGGATCTCCGGGAAGCCGCACTCGCTCCCGGCCGGGATCGACACGACCGCGTATCGGATCGTGCAAGAGGCGCTGACCAATGCGCTCAAGTATGGCGACGGGGGGAAGGCTGAGGTGACCGTACGGTACGCGGACAACCATCTGCGAGTGGAGGTGCTGAACAGTGGGCCCAGTGTGCTGTCCGGTGGAGGATCCGCGTCCAGGCCGTCGGGAATGGACCGAAGGGACGGAGCCGGGCGCGGGCTGCTGGGGCTCAGGGAGCGGGTCGCCGTGTACGGCGGCGATCTGGACGCCCGACGGCGACTCGGCGGCGGGTACCGGGTACGAGCGCGTATCCCGCTGGACCGGGCGTGACGGCCCCCACGGTGGAGCCACCCCCGCGCGTGCTCATTGCCGACGACCAGGAGCTGATCCGTACCGGGTTCCGCCTGATCCTCACCTCACGAGGGATCGATGTGGTGGGCGCCGCGGCCGACGGGGCCGAGGCCGTGGCGTTGGCCCGCAGCCTGCGGCCCGACGTCGTGCTGATGGACATCAGGATGCCGAACCTGGACGGCCTGGAGGCGGCCCGGCTCATCCTCGCGGAGAACCCGGACTGCCGGGTGATCATGCTGACCACCTTCGACCTCGACCAGTACGTGTACTCCGCGCTGGCCCTTGGAGCGAGCGGTTTCCTTCTCAAGGACGTCACCGCCGCACACCTCGCCGCCGCCGTCCGTCTCGTCGACACCGGCGATGCCCTCCTCGCCCCCACGATCACGCGCCGCCTGGTGGAGCGTTTCGCCCCCGGCGAACCCAGGCTCAGCGTGGGCGGTGACGCCGCAGCGCCAGCGATCCACCGCGACCTCACCCAGCTCACTCCCCGCGAGCTGGAGGTTCTTACCCTGATGGGTCGGGGCCTCTCCAACACCGAACTCGCCCAGGAGCTCACCCTCAGCGAAGCCACCGTCAAAACCCACGTCGCCCGTATCTTCGCCAAACTCGCCCTGCGCGACCGCGCACAGGCTGTCGTCCTCGCCTACGAGACCGGACTCGTATCTCCCGGTGAACACCGCGAATAGCGCCGGCCGGGGTACCGGTGGTGCCCGTCACGTTCGACACGAAACTGATGCGGGGCGCCTGCCTCGGCACAGCCGCGACGGCGGAGACGAACCGTTCCACCTGGGCACCGGTACACCAGTACCGGTTCGAGTTCGATGTCGCAGCGCATACAGGCGAGTGAGTACTTGCTCCCTGCGCCGCCCTGGCTCTTCTCGTTCACCGGCACTGCGGCGTCCCCCTTGATCTTGTGGATCCGGATGCAATACGGGTGGTGCGCGGGGAGCGTGCCGGGATCAGCCGGCCCGGCCCTCGTCCACGGTGTCGCCCCTGCCGTGCCAGGAGCGCCACAGGGCCGCGTACGGTCCACCGGCCGCGACCAGTTCGTCGTGCGAGCCCAGCTCGACGATGCGTCCGCTCTCCACGACGGCGACGCGGTCGGCGTCGTGCGCGGTCTGCAGACGGTGGGCAATGGCGATCACGGTGCGGTCGGCCCGTACGGCGGCCATCGCCCGCTCGGCGTCTCGTGCGGTCGTCGGGTCCAGCAGCGAGGTGGCCTCGTCGAGGATCAGTGTGTGCGGATCGGCCAGCTCCACCCGGGCCAGGGAGAGTTGCTGGGCCTGTGCGGGGTCCAGTTCCTCCCCGCCCGAGCCGACCTGGGTGTCGAGTCCGTCGGGCAGGTCCTTGACCCAGTCGGCCCCGACCACGGCGAGCGCGTCCAGCAGCCGATCGTCATCGGCCTCGGGCGCCGCCATGGTCAGGTTGTCGCGGAGGCTTCCGATGAAGACGTGGTGTTCCTGGGTGACGAGCACGATCCGGTTGCCCAGCGCGTCGGCGGCGGCGAGGTCGGCGACCGGCACGCCACCGACCGCGACGCTGCCCGTGCGCGGGGTGTCCGCGCCGGACAGGAGCTTGCCGAGCGTGGTCTTGCCCGCACCGGACGGGCCCACCAGGGCAAGCCGCTCCCCCGGGCGGACGGTGAGGTCCACGTCCGTGAGCACGTCGTTCCCGTCCACATAGGAGTAGTGGACGGCGCGTACCTCGATGCGGTCGTCGGTGGGGGCGGGCAGGCCGCTGCGCTGCTCGCCGGCAACCATGCCGATCCCCTTGATCCGGGCGAAGGCCGCACCGCTGCGCTGCAGTTGCTCCATCCACATCAGTACGCGGTCGAGCGGGTCGACCAGCTGCCACATGTAGAGGCTGCCGGTGACCACCACACCGAGGGCGATGGAACCGTCGAGGTAGGCGTATCCGCCGACCAGCAGTGTCACGGCGAGGGGCAGGGAGTGCGCGAACTCGGTGACGGGGAAAAGCACGGTTCGCAGGTGCAGGGTGCGGCGGACAGCGCCGTACGCCCGGTCGACGGCCCGGTCGGCGTCCAGGACGCGGCGCCGGCGCAGGCCGAACGCCTCCACGGTGCGGGCGCCCTCGGCGGTGACGGCGACGATCTCGGCCACCTCGGAGGCGGCCTCGCCCTCGGCGAGGTAGGCGGTCCTGGCCCTGGCGAGGTACCAGCGGGTGACCAGCAGGACGAAGGGCATGCCGACCAGGGCCCACAGCCCCAGCAGGGGGTGCAGCACGAAGACTGCGGCGAAGATGAACAGCAATTGCATCGCGGCGATGAACACGTCCGGGACGGCATTGCGCAGTGTGGTGGCGACGGTACCGACGTCCATCGTCGAACGGGTCATCAGGTCGCCGGTGCTGACCTGCTCGACGACCCGGGCCGGCAGGGCGAGCGACCGGTCCACGACCTCCTCCCGGAGTCGTGCGAGTGCGCGCTCGCCGAACCTGTGGGAGTGGCTGAGGGCGAAGCGTGTGAGCACCAGCTGGGCGATCGCGCAGACGAGTACGCCGAGGGCCAGCTGGTCGACGGCGGACGTGGTGGCGATACCGGTCTCGACCCGGGTGACGATCCGGCCCAGCAGCCACGGCCCCCCGAGGCCGGCCACGGCGGCGAGGCCGGCGAGCAGGACGACGACCGCCATGGACCGCCAGTCGGCCTTGATCAGCGCGAGGCCGGCCCGGCGTACGGTCGCGGGGTCCGCGACCGGAAGCCGCCAGGGCTCGTTGGGGCGGCTCATCGGCTGCTTCCTTCCTGGAGAGCTGTCCCCTGCGCGGTCGGGTCGGTCTCGTCGCTGTCCCGGAGCACGAGGTCCCGGTAGCCCGGCTGGGAGACGAGCAGTTCTCCGTGGGTGCCGACGGCGACGACCTCGCCGCCCACCAGGTAGGAGACCTGGTCGGCCCGGTCGAGTATGAGGGGTGAGGTGCTGACCGCCAGGGTGGTGCGGCCACGACGGGTCGTCAGGACGCGCTGGGCGACGGTGGCCTCGGTGTGTGCGTCGAGCGCCGAGGTCGGTTCGACGAGCAGCAGCACTTCGGGGTCGGTCAGGAGGGCCCGGACCAAGCGCAGGCGCTGGCGCTGTCCTCCGGAGACATTGCGGGCCCGGGCCTCCAGTCGGGCGTCGAGGCCGTCGGGCAGGGCGTCGACGATGTCCTCGGCCACGGCCGTCCGCAGGGCCCCGTCCAGCTCGTCGGCCGTGTGGTCGTCGCGGACGGAGACCGTCGAGCGCACCGTTCCGGCGAAGAGGTGGGCGTCGTTGTCGGCGACCAGAACGCGGCGGCGCACCTCGCTCAGTTCGACGTCGGAGAGCCGTGCGTCGCCCCAGGTCGCGTCAGAGTCGGTGTAGCGGCCGAGCCGGTCGACGACCGCCCGTGCCTCGTCGAGGCGGGCGCAGACGAGGGCGGACATCAGGCCGGGTTCCAGCGTCAGCCCGGAGCGCGGATCGTGCAGGGCAGCGGGGCCGGCGGGCGCGGCCACCGGGCTCGAACCGTTCTCGACCTCGGGCTTCAGGGCCAGGATGTTGATCACCCGTCGGGCGGCGACGAGGCCGCGGGGCAGGTCGTCCGCTCCTTCGATGAAGAACGTCACGGGGACGAGGAGCGCGGCGACGTAGCCGTACACGGCGACCATCTCGCCGACCGAGATCGTGCCGCTGGCCGCCATCCTGGCGCTGATCCAGGTGACGATGGCGAGGAAGATCACCGGCAGGCAGGCGCCGATCGCCTGTACCCAGCTGGTGAACGAGGCGACCCGGTAACCGTCCGCCAGCAGGGCCTGCGACCGGTCCCGGTACCGCTTGCCGAAAATGGCCTTGCCGCCGATGCCGCACAGCACGCCGAGCCCCGAGACGATGTCGCCGGCGCGGGCCGTCAGTTCGCCCTGCTGTTCCCGGTAGGTGCTCTCGGCTCCGTGCAGCTTCCCGAGGAGGGGGCCGACCGCGAGGGCGAGCAGCGGGAGGCCCAGCAGGACCACGCCGGCGAGGACGGCCGAGATGGTGAACAGCAGGACGGCAGTGGCCGAGTACGCGATGACCGCGCCGACTCCGGGGCCCGTGATGGTCAGCGTCTGGGCGATCCGGCCCATGTCGCCGGCCTGCAGGTGGGTGAGCTCGCCGACGGAGACCTTGCGCGGCAGTGTGGCGCCGAGGTCGGTGACCTGCCGGACGACGACCTGGACCGTCCGGTAGGCCGCATCCGTGCGGATGAGGGTCATGGTGCGGTGCCGCAGGATTCCGAGACAGGCGATGGCCGCCCCGGCCACCATGATGATCAGGACCCAGAAGAGCAGCGTGTCCGTGTCCCGCTGTTTCAGTCCGTCGTCGATGGCCTTGGCCATGAAGTAGGGCGGCAGCATCAGCGCGCACATCCACAGGGTTCCCCACAGGGAGCCGAGCAGGATCCGACCGCGCTGCATCACGACCAGCCACCACAGATAGCGGGCCGGGCTGCGGACGTCCGGCGTGCCGGGGTCGGTGTAGGGAACCTTGCGCTCGTGGGTGGGCAGGTCTGATCCTTCGGTCATCTCGGCCGTCCTTGTGCAGGGTGGTTCATCGACGTGGGCCTTGTCTTCGGACCGCCGCGGAACGGGCGGGGTCACGGCACAACTGAGTCGGGCTGCGAAGGGCACGACGGGGACAGCCTCAACGGCCGAAGGTGTTGCGTCCGGAGGTTCTGGGAGCACTGATGTCGTAGGCGGCACCGCTTCCGGCCCAGATCCACCAGGTTTCGAGCCGGTGTAGTCGTTGAGAGACGTAAAGACGCCGGTTCCTCGCGTACTCCTCTCCATCCCGCTCGCCGGACCCGTGCCATCTGGCAGTACTGGCACGTCCCGGCTTTGTCAGGGCCGCTCCCACCCTCCCCGGCATCACCCGGATCAGGCTGCCCTCGGCTCCATCCCTCTGCTACGACAGAACGGCGGTGAAGGTCTCTCACCTCCACACGAATCACCGCGCCTCACGGCGCAACTCGAAGACGATCCAGGCGCCGAGCCCCGCCGCGGTGCTTTTACCCGCGGCCCCACCTCCTTCTTCCACAACTCCACCGCATGTTCGTCCCGTTCCAGAGCCCTGCGAGCCGGAGCCCGCCATGACCAGCCATGCCTTTTCAGCAGCCGTCGCACAGTCGCCACCAACATACTCACGCGGAAACGGCGGGCGATCACCGCCTGGGCCCGACCCAAGGTCCACCGCCGGTCTCCGAAGCCATGGACGGCCGGACTCCTGCCCATTTCCTCCTCCAGCACGGCGAATTGGGCATCCGAGATCCTTGGCACCTTCACCGGCCCAACGGAACGCAGCGCCTCCGGACCGGCGAGCGGGCCACCTGCCGACGCGGCCTGATCCGCCAGACAGGCCCCAGCTGATCCCGGTATGCCCCCGTATCGGACTTCAGCGCCGCGTCAGCGCCAGCACGCTCAGTCCGAACATCAGGACGCCCAGAGGGAGATGGACCGACGGTATGTGCGCGATGCCGAGCACAACCTGGACCGAGGCGAGAACAAGGAAGCCGGACGCGTACCGGACGGGCCGGGGTGAGCCACCGCCCGGCTTCCACGCCAGCACCGCCGCGAGCACATACAGCATCGACGCCCCGTACATCACGCGGGCTCCGACACTGTGCAGCGTCTCTCCGTAGGACGAGGTCAGCAGCAGTCCGGCGGAGACCGCTTGAAGGAAGATGGTCAGGGTCTGCAGGGTGATCGCGATCTGCAGAAACGAGAAGCGGCGCTGTGCTGTCGCCTGGGCTGCCATGCCACGGTCTCCTTTTCCGCCCGGGGGCAGTAGATCGATAAGGTCTCACCAGCCCGACGACGCGGGCCTGCGAAAGGTAAGGCGAGGAGGCGGTCGGAAGCATGGGGACGGCTGGGACGAGCACCGATGAGATAGCCGCTGAGCGGCGCCAACTGATCAATGTCGCCTACCGGTTGCTCGGTTCACTGACCGAGTCCGAGGACGCCGTACAGGAGGCCTACGCGCGCTGGTACGCGCTGCCACGAAGTCGGCAGGACGAGGTCGTATCCCCCGGCGCCTGGCTGACGACGGTGACCGGCCGCATCTGCCTGGACGTGCTCGGCTCGGCGCGGGCCCGGCGTGAACGCTATGTCGGCACGTGGTTGCCCGATCCGCTGCCCGACCACGCCGGGTGGGACCACGGCCATGGCACCGACCCCGCCGACCAGATGGTCCTGGACGAATCGGTGACCATGGCCTTCCTCGTCGTCCTGGAGTCGATGACACCCGCCGAGCGGGTGGCGTTCGTCCTGCACGATGTCTTCCGGTACCCCTTCGCCGAGATCGCCGGCATCCTCGGCCGGACCCCTGCTGCCTGCAAGCAGCTCGCGGCCTCCGCCCGGCGGCGGGTACGCGTCGCGCGGGATCCTGTGACGGCGGCCGGGCAGGCCGACGCGGTGCGGCATGTCAAAGAGGCATGGGAGACCAAGGACATCGCGGCCCTCGTCGACGTCCTCGACCCGGCCGCCGTGATGACCGCCGACGGCGGCGGCATGGTCGGTACCGTCCTACGCCCGATCGAAGGCGGTGCGCGCATCGCCCAGTACATGGTCGCCATCGCCGACAAGGCTCCGGGGCTCGAGCTCCTGGAGCGGTCGGTCAACGGTGTGCCGGGCCTGGTGGCCCAGCGCGCCGGCGCCGTCGTGACCGTAGCCTCGTTCGATGTCGCCGACGGCCGGGTCACCCGGATCTGGGCGGTCCGCAATCCGGAGAAGCTGCGGCCGTGGGTGCGGGACGGCCAGGACTTGTCCGGCCGATCACGTCACGGAGCCGGATGAGGGGTCGGTCCGTGCCGGTTTGCTCGGCGGCTGGAGAGGTGCCAACTGCACCCTGCCGGTGAACCGGCCACCCACTTGACCGGCGAGCCAGTGGACGCGGGCGGTCTGTTCGCCGTTCCGGTCTCGAACGTGCACGTGGACGGTGCGACCCTGCGACGGCTCCTCCTGATAGAGGTCCCGGGAATTCACCGTCAGCGTGAGGTACGCGTACTTCTGCGAGATCTCCTCCAGTCCCGCTTCAGGAACCGCAGGCCATGCGTCCAGATCCCACCGAACAGCCGCGAGGTCCGGCCCCAGAGCGGCGATGAAGGGCTCGGCGCGGTCCAACGGACGGCACCAGTCGAATACGTGGATCGGCAGACAGTCTGCAGGGTCGTCGCCGGCCTCCGACGAGCCGTGCTCCTTGCCGGTCGACGCCCACCATTCGAGGTCGGGCAGTACGTGACGAACTTGCGCGAGGACATCCGACGACCTGATGACGGCTTCGAAGTCGACCTCGCCCTGACCGAAATCTGCGATGTCCAACAAAGTACGCACTGCACGCATCGCTACGGCCAGATCCTCGGTCGTGAGGATGGCAGCAGCCGCAGAGTTGCTCATCCCGGAACCATAGGACAGCAGATGGTCTGCTTGCGCCTCGGACCTGACTCACGCTTGTCAGGACCGGAGCCATATGGCGAGCGACGCTGCGGTGACGGTGCCGAGGAAGACGTAGCCACGCCTGTCGTACGGGGTGGGTGCGCCACGAGACCTCACTGGAGTCGAGTGAGGCGAGACCTTCACCGCTGGGTTGCCGCAGCAACTTGGCTGAAGCTGGGAGCGGAACCTGTTCGTCGTCTCGCGCATCGACTACGCGACGCGGCGCGTCCGCGGGCTCCCGGACGGAGTGGTGCGGGAGTTCGAGATGCAGACGATGCCCGCCGAACTACGGCAGAACACCGTCCACGAGGGCGAGTTCGGGCTGGAGGCGCTCGCGGTGTTCGTCTTCCGCAGCGGGCTGATGCCTGGCGCCGACTCCGGGAAGCGCTACCGGCACGCGGCCTGGCGCCGGATGCAGGACCACGCGGACGCCACCACGCCGCGGCTGCCTGCGACGAGATGGCGCCGGCACGACCTGCGTCACACCTACGCCCTTGCCCCGGTGGCTCTTCCCGGGCATGGTCCCGGGCAAGGCCATCTCGGCCCACGGCATGACCCAGAAACTGGGCCGCCACGGCATCCCGGTTCGCACCGCCCGCAACGCGGCGCTCGCCGCCCTCGCTGCTGACCTCCCCAGCCCGATCCTCGCCGACGTGACCGGGACGCACCACCACACCGCGATCCACTGGGTCGCCTACGCTCGACGCGACTGGGCCGAGTACCTCGCGGCCCCGGCCGAGGACCTGAAGCAACCACCCGGGGGTGGCGGCTGCCGTTGACGGCCACGATTCGCGCAGCGGCTGAGTCAATCGATAAGGTGCCAGGTCAACGACCGCACCCCGTTCGATCCACGGGCCGGTCAGGCCTCTGCCGCAGTTGGTGGCATCTCCACGGCTGCCGTGCTGATCTCTGCCTGCCCGGGCCCTGGGAACCGGGGGCGGTCCTCACGGCGGGGCAGTCAGGCCCCGGCCGACGCGTCAGGAGGAACGAGTGGCACAGATCATCGCCGAGGTTTCACGGACGTTCAACGAGTTTCTGCTCTTGCCGAACCGGACTCGGACCGACTGCTCGGCTGCGACGGTTGACCTGCGCACGCCCCTGGTGCGGCACTTCGTAGGCGAAGCGCCGACGATCGAGTTGCTGCAGTCCCCGTTCACGTCCGCGATCATGCAGGCCGTCAGCACACCCGATCGCGCTGGCGCGCAACGGTGGTCTCAGCTTCTTGCACCACAACCAGCCGATCCAGGACCAGGCCACGGCGGTGCGCCAGGTGAAGAACTTCAAGGCCGGATTCGTCACCAGCGACACCAACGTCCGCCCTGACGACAGCCTGAGTCTCCTGGTCGATGTCATGAGCCGTACCGGTCACAGCACCGCCGCGGTTACTCACGACGGGACTGCCACCGGCCGCCTGCTCGGCCTGGTGACGTCCCGTGACTTCCACCCTCAGCGCCATGACCTGGACGGGCCGGTCAGTGGCCGGATGACCGCTGCCGCCGACCTGGCCCAGGCCGGACCCGACGTCACGCTTTCCGAGGCCAACGCGCGGCTGTGGGACGAAAGGCTGGACTGCCTCCCGGTGCTGGACACCGAGGGTCACCTGCAGCATCTGGTGTTCCGTTCCGACTACACGGACAGCAAGCGCTTCCCGAACCAGGTCGTGGACGCTGCCAAGCGTCTGCGCGTGGGCGCGGGTATCAACACCCACGACTATCAGGAGCGTGTTCCGGCCCTGCTGGAGGCGGGCGTGGACGCGTTGTGTTTCGACTCGTCCGACGGCTACAGCGACTGGCAGGCGCAGGCTCTGACCTGGGTGAAGAAGCACTATCCGGAGATCCCGGTCGGCGGCGGCAACGTGGTCGACGGCGAGGCGTTCACGTTTCTCGCCGAGGCGGGAGCGGACTTCGTCAAGGTCGGGGTGGGCGGCGGCTCCATCTGCATCACTCGGGACCAGAAGGGCATCGGCCGCGGCCAGGCCAGCGCTGTGCTGGACGTGGCAGCGTCCCGGGATGCCTTCCGCGAACGCACCGGCGAGTACGTGCCGATCTGCTCCGACGGCGGACTGGTGCACGACTACCACGTGGCCCTGGCGCTGGCGATGGGAGCCGACTTCGTCATGATGGGGCGTTACTTCGCGCGCTTCGACCAGGCGGCCGGCGCGAAGCTGCCCACCCGTGACGGGTTCGTGAAGGAGTACTGGGGTGAGGGCTCGAACCGGGCCCGCAACTGGCAGCGCTACGGCCAGGGAGGCCAGGGGCTGGTCTTCGAGGAAGGCGTGGACGGCTACGTCCCCTACGCAGGCGACCTCAACGAGGGGCTCGCCCTGACCATTGCCAAGCTCAAGACCACGATGGTCTCCTGCGGCTCCACTACCCTCCCGGAGTTCCGGTCCACGGCCCGGCTGACCCTCGTTTCAGACCAGAGCTTCCAGGAGAGCCACGCCAACGTCACCCTGCGGGAGACCCCGGCAACGGTCTCCTGACAGGTTGTCGAGTCCGACGAGAGGACAACTGGTCGGAGGGGGAATAGTGCATGGTCGAAATAACCCCCTCCCGCCAGTGATCCAGGCGATCGTCCGCGGCAGCCACGACCGTCAACCCGGCGAACCTATGCGGTCACGGCTCATCCAGAGGGCGTTAAGTCCCGTTCCTGATGATGTGGCGTCGCCCGTTCGTGGGTGATGGGACAGTTCCGCCCTCGCGTTATGTCGTGTGCATGATGGGGTTGCGGGCATGGAACGGATGCCGTACTCGACTGACTTGTCCGACGGGCAATGGGCGTTGATCGAGCCGCTGGTCACCGCGTGGAAGCAGGAGCGGGTGGCGCGGTCGGCGACCGGGGACCCGGGCTCCTGTGACCTGCGCGAGGTCGTGAACGCGCTGCTCTACCAGAACCGGACGGGTTGTCAGTGGCGGCTCCTGCCGCACGACCTCCCAGCCTGGTCGGCGGTGTTCTATTACTTCACCCTGTGGCGCGAGGACGGCCTTGACCAGCGGATCCAGGAGATCCTGCGATGCCAGGTGCGGGAGCGTGCCAAACGATTAGGGGACCCGTCTCTTCCCGGGTAGCCGCTCGGCTGCCGCCGGTGGGGCAACGCCGCGAGCCGCCGGGGCCGTCGAGGATGACTCGGCGGTGGGAAACAGGTCGAACAGACCGCTGCAGATCAGTCGGAGCGCGTGGGCACCGGTTCCGGCGGTCCACGCGTAGGTCAGCTCGGGACGGCCTTCGAACACCGGCCAGCCCAGACGTGCGCTGTTGGGGTGCAGGTACAGCGGCACATCGTGTCCGGCGAGCGCTTCCCAGAAGACCAGAAGATGCGGAATGGGGGTTCGTCGAGGTAGTGACCCAGGGTGTGACCGTTGACCAGAACGCCGGACAGGCGCGACCAATGTCGAATAGCTGGTGCAGCCGTAGACGCAACTTCTGGTGCAACAGATGGTGCCGTCATTCGGGCAGCGGTGAGGTGCCCAGCGGTCTGTGTCAATCACTGAATCGTTCGACTGAGAGGGCGATAAGGGCCGGTTCCTCAGACTTGGCGCCGATCTGCCCCTCCTGATGGCGGGCTACCGCCTGCGGAATTCGCGTGGACGACCTCATTGGCGGGCTTCGACCCGTGACTCCCCACCTCGCTGGAGGGAGTTCTGTCCGGTAGGTCCCCCTGTGAGCCTCCGGAGTGATCGCGTAAATTGGGTCGAGCTGGCTCTTATCGCCCTCTGAAGCGTCCGGGTCAGGGACGGCATGTGACGTGCAGGCGAGCCGCGGCGTTGTTGGCGTACCCCCTGGGGTTCCAGACGGTCGCCGGGGACTCTGGCTGCACAGCCGCCGTGGAGTCCCAGGCGCGCGCGATGAGCTCGGTCTCGCCCGGGGGCAGGGTAAACGTGGTGCGCCAGTGCTGCCACGTCCAGGGGTTCTCCGGCGGGTCCAGGTCGGCGTGGGCCCAGGTGACGCCGTGGTCGGCGGAGACATCCACCCGTTCCACCGTTCTGTCGTCCCCGGCGAAGGCGAAGCCGGCGACCTCGGTCGGCCCGGACGGCAGCTGGGCGTCCTTGCCGGGCTGCAGGATGGCGCAGTGGATGGCGATCGGGCCGAGGGTGATGCCGTCTGCCTGCTTGGCCTGGTGAGGGTCGGCTTCGGCGGGCAGGATGCTGTATTCGATCTGGAAGTAGTTGTCGGACGGTTCGACCTGAGCGGTAATGCGCTTGAGCCACTTGACGCTGCGGGCGCCGATCCACCCGGGGACGACCACGCGCAGCGGCGCGCCGTGCGCGGTGGGCAGTGCCTGATCGTTCATGGCCCAGGCCAGCAGCACCTCGCTGGAGGTTGCCTTCGCCACCGGTATCGAGCCGCCGAAGGGCTGCGGTGGCTCGGCCTGCCGTGACACGTCAGCACCGGTGAAGGCGATGTGGGCCGCCTCCGGCTGCACTCCGGCCTCCGCCAGCACATCCGCCAGGCTCGCCCCGCTCCAGCACGCGGTGGAGATGGCTCCGGGGCCCCAGGAGACCTGGCCGGGTATGTCGCGGACCTCGATGAGGTCCGCGCGGCGGTTGCCCGCGCATTGCAGTGTTGCCACCACGCTCCGCTCGGGGAAGCGGCGCCGCAGTTCGTCCATCGACAGCTCAAGTGGGCGTTCGACCAAACCGTCCACTCGCAGCCGCCAGCTCTCCGGGTCGATGCGGGGGATCGGCGCGTGGTTGCGGCCGTAGAAGCTGTCCAGGGGGGTGATCTGACTTGCGAGGGCGTCGGGAGGCGACTCGGCGTTGTACGGCTCGGCCTGATGTACGAGCACATTGTTCCATTTACCCCATATGACCATATAGCTACTGTTCATCATGTTCGGTGCTTACGCCAAGCCGACCACAAGGAGCGCAGGCTGGAGGCCATGGCCAGTTGTTCTGTCCACAGAGGTCCACAGAGGCTGGTGGCAGTGATCACGGCTGGGTGATCTTGAATGAGTGAGGGCCTTCCGGGTCCGGTGTGGATTGCGACATCTCCACCGGACGATTCAGAAGGCCCTCATGCCCCGCCGCAATGCACCCCTGACCCAGACCGGACGGCTGCGTCTGGCCCACTGCGTGATCGAGGACGGCTGGCCTTTGCGCCGTGCTGCCGAACGCTTCCAGGTCTCGCCCACCACAGCTCAGCGGTGGGCCGGCCGCTACCGCGAACCGGGCGAGGCCGGGATGGCCGACCGCTCCTCCCGCCCGCACCACAGCCCGGGCCGAACGCCGACCCATACCGAGCGGCGGATCACCAAGGTCCGCGTCCTGCGACGCTGACGCCCGCCCGCATCGCCTACCTGCTCGGGCTGAACCCGGCCACCGTGCACCGCGTTCTGACCCGCTACAAGCCGGCCCGTTTGTCCCACCCGGACCGCGCCACCGGCCGTAGCATTCGTCGCTACGAACGACCTCTTGCACGTCGGCATCAAGAAACTCGGCAACATCCCCGACGGCGGTGGTCACAGAGGCCTCGGCCGGGCCGCCGGCCGCAAGTACCGCCGCGACGACCGTGAACGCTTCGCGGACGCCAGAGCGGTGAAAGCATACGCTGGCGCGGCTCCCGTCAGCCGGGCCTCAGGCCGCAGCCACATCGTCGTGGCTCGAACAGTCAAGAACCAGCGGTTGGCTGCCGCCGGGTACATGTGGGCCTTCGCCGCCCTTCGCACCGAGACCCCACGTGCCCGCTACGACCGACGCCGAGCAGGCGGAGAACGCCACACAACCGCGCTCAGAAACTTGTTCAACAAGTTGCTCGGCTGCCTCTACCACTGTCTTCAGAACCGTGCGCACTACGACCCCGATCGCGCTCGCAGTACCTCGGGGGTGAGGCGCTCGAAAACCAGTGGAGCAGCGCCGCTGTGCGCCATTACCGTGCTGCCGAGCCAAGTCGTCTAGTCAAGGACCTGCCGTTGTACACCCTGTGAGACCTCCCGAGCGCTGATTCGTCGCGCGTCGCGCATGTGCGCCGCGCTCCTTTCTGCTGCGGACTTCTCACTGAGACCGGTGTACTTCTGTGCTCAAAAACTGGGTGGTCGTGCCCACCTGCCTGCCGCTCGTTCTCCGCCGTTGCCACGCGTGCGCGTCCGAGCTCTTCCGGGCAAGCGGTAAATTTCGCGTCAATGCAAACCACAAGCTCATCGACGCCTGGCTCCTCGCGCTCTGTACCGCTTGCGGGGAAACTGCAAAGCTCACGGTCCTGGAGCGGAAAAACGTGCGCTCCGTACGACCTGAGCTGCTGGACCGGCTGCATGACAACGACCCTGGCCTGACAGCTGAGCTGCTCCAGGATCCGGTCGTGCGGCGCCGTAATCGCATTGCCCTCCACTGGGACAACGCTTGGCGCCTCGACACCGGCGGATCGGATCACCTGGACCGCGAGGTGATCGACGTCTCGGTCCGCTTTGTGGCGCGGATCCCTGTCCGGCCTGTGCGACTGATCGCTGAAGGTTGCGGTCTTTCACGGGCCGAGGTCGAGAGACTGGTCACGGAGGGGAAACTCGTTTCGGGAGTCCGGCTGGCCGGCAAGCTCTCCGGCGACTTCACCTTCACGCTCAAGCGCTGAGCCCTCCCCGGGACCAGGGGTCTGTCCGGCAAGATCCGCCGGACAGACCCGCGCTGGTTGTGCTGTCCGCCGGGGTCAGACAAGGGGACGGTGTGTCCGTCAGGGCAGGTCACCGTGGCGGCGGTGTCGATGGCGACTCTGCAGGATGCTGCGTTGCGTGCCGAGTGGTCCAGCTCCAGGCGGTGGAAGCCGATCTCATGCAGGGCCCAGGCGGTGAGCGTGGCGAGGGCACCGGAGGCCACGACGGCGCCGCGGGCGGCCGGGAGCACCCAGTACGCGACGTTGGCGATGCCGTCGTCGAAGTCCAGGCCGCGCAGGGCGATCCGGCCGAGCGCCTCACCGCCGTCGCGGGTGACCGCCCAGTGGCCACCCTTTTCTCGTTGCCAGTCCCGGCGATAGGCGTCGAACCACTCCCGGACCTGCGTCTCGGTCAAGGGCCGTCGTGTGTGCCAGCGACGGATCTCGTCGTCACGGTAAGCGGAGAGGAATCCTGGCACGTCGCCTCCTTCCCAGGGGCGTGGCAGCAGACCGCCGAAGGCGGTGAGCACAGGTTGAGGGGAACTGGCGAGCGAGCCGGAGGAAATGACGGGCAGCGTCGAGAGAGCGCGAGTCATGGGGCCGTGATCGGTCGAAGGTGACCCCACACGTCGAGGTCGCAGACTCAGTTCTTCCAGCGATCGGCCGGACAAGTCCCAGCGCCGGCTTGATCCACCAGCGCCATGAGATGTCTTGCACTGGGGTGCACGGGCCGTTGATGGGGGGACTCTTGAGTTTGTCAGCGGCGGTGACGCTGCATTCGCTTGCGATGGGGCCCGGATCCGAGGATGTCGACGTCGATGCCGACGGCTTCGTCTCCGCGCGGAGGCAGTCGCAGCCGCCGCGCCTCCGACGCGGGAAGGCGCCGAGGGCACGGCCGCCGACGGCTGGTCGGCCGGTGGGCCTCCCTGCCTGGCAGGCCGCGGAGATCTGGCCGACCAGGACGGCGAACGGCATGTCGAGCGCGGCATCCGCTGCTCTGCGTGCGAGCTCTGGCAACGAGCGGAGATCGCCGAGTTCGGCAGGGCCGGCCAGCAGGGCGTCCATGGCGGCGAATGCCGCAGGTCCGCCAGCTCCGTCTCCCGGCCGGTGAAACTCACCACCGCTTAGCGAGCGTTGAGCAGACGACTCGGCAGTTCGCACAGGAAGGCGGGGTCCGGCGTCGGCGCCGGACGCCAATTCTGCAGCAGGTACAGCGGCACCCCGTCACCGAAGACGTGGATGTCGGCGCCGATCACTCCGTAGGCGAAGCCTCCCTCCGCCCGCACCACCTGTCCGAGGCCGCCGGACCTCCTTGACGGGTCCGATGCCGGCGGAGCAGCATTCACTCGGCGTCGTCCGCGCCCGAGTGGTAGTGAACATTCACACTGCTACCCGGTCCCAGGGCACCGAAGGCCGTGCCGCCGGGCCGCCGGGCTGGGGGCTGCTTCATCTGGCCGTTACCAGGGGCCGGGTGACCACGGACGCCCGTGGGATCGGTGCGACGGGCCGGGTCAGCCGGCGACTGTCCTGACCACGCCACTGGGCACCGGCCGATCAGCATCCTGGCGCCGGTGGCGGGCGGGCCGCCAAGTGGTGACGAGGGCTGCGGCGAGGAGGAGTTCGGCGATGTCGCCGCCGTAGTACATGATCTCCGCGCCGCCTCGGACCTGGTCGACGGGTGCGTGAACGTTGATGAGGAAGCCGCCGTAGATCAGCTGGGAAATCGTGGCATGCGCTGCGACGGCGATCCCGAGGACGACGAGCCGGGTGGGGACGCCGGGCCGGGTCGGGGCGGGGTCGGGGCCCGCGATGATCCAGGCGAACAGGCAGCCGGACAAGAGGAAGTGGGCGTGCATCAGCCAGTGCAGTACGGGCTGGTTCATGGTCGCGTTGTACAGCGGAGTGAAGTACAAGAGCGCGAGGGTGCCGGTGCTCAGGACCAGGGCGGTGACCGGGTGGGCGAGCACTCCGGCCGGGCGGCTGTGCAGAACGCCCATCAGCGCGCGGGCGCGGCCGGCCGGCAGGGTGCGCAGCAGCAGGGTGACCGGCGCGCCGAGCACCAGGGCCAGGGGGGCGTACATGCCGATGAGCATGTGCTGGGCCATGTGCCCACGGAAGTCGCCGTGGGCGAAGGGGGCCAGCGGTGGCAGCATTGCTCCGGCGAGCAGGGCGCATCCGGTCAGGAAACCCGCCGTCCGTCGGCGTCCCCAGCCCTGGACGGGATTGCGGCGCCGGGCCCGGCCTGCGAGGAGAAGGTAGGCGGCGGCGAGCAGGATGACTGCGGCTGGGGGCAGCAGCGTCTCCCCCAGACCGCTGCCTGCGCCATGGTCGTGCGTGTGGTGATGCATGTCGACGTCCATCAGGCGTGCCGGGCGGGCCGCTCGGAGGCGTCGGGGTCGAAGGGTCGGCCGCTGCGCTGGAGCAGGTAGCCGCCGATGAGCAGGAGGAGGCCCAGGAGCAGGAAGCCCATGTCCCACCAGATCTGGTGGGGGCCGCCGTGGACGTGGTGGATGCCGAGGATCTGATGGTCCAGGAGACCCTCGACGATGTTGAACAGGCCCCACCCGACCAGGATCCACCCCCACAGCACCCGGGAGGTCCACACCCGGCGACGCTGGTGAGTGACCCTGGAGTACAGGATGCCCAGGCCCAGGATGACCGCGACCCAGCAGATGGCGTGAAAGATGCCGTCCCACACGGTGTTCATCTCCAGACCGGAGACGGTGTTCGCGGGGTAGTACTTCACGCCGATGCGGTCGTGGTTGGTGCTGGTGAGCATGTGGTGCCATTGGAGGAGCTGGTGGAGCAGGATGCCATCGACGAATCCGCCGAGGCCCACCCCCAGCACGATTCCCGGCAACTGAATGCTCCTGGGCAGCGTGCCCTCTCGTGTCTGACCGGTGGTGGTGGCCATCGCCTGTCCCGTCTGATCTGTCCTTCGGATATGTGAGCCTGAACCAGTACGTCTTCCCGCCCTGATCCGCCCATCACGAACGGGCGTCCTTTTGGCCGAATGACACCGCCATTCGAGGAACGGCGCGCTCGGCCGTGCTTGTGGGCGAGGCCGGCGGTGCCGAGCATCCGATCCCGGCCGCGGCCCGTGAGCGTCGCCCAGGCCCTGGTCGAGGTCGTCGGCATGGTCGCCCACGTCCGGCTCGTCCCGCACTTGGTGCCCGGGAGTTGCCCGCGAACGGGCCGCCATCCAGTGAGTGTCATCGGGCAGCTTCGCCGTGCGCTCGGGATGGGCGGCGCCGACCCGCTTGGCCGCGAGGTCGGAGTCGAGCTGGGCGACGTCGTGGACGTCGCGCTCCTTGATGGCCGTCTCGGCTCCGAGCCAGTACACCAGGGTCGTCAGGGTGCGGATGTCCTTGCGGTACGCGGGGTCCTGCTGGTCGCCGCGCAGCCGGGCGAGGTCCTCGGTCAGCGTTGGGACCGCGCCGGTCAAGGACACGTCGGGGTGCTTGCGGCGGCGCAGGCGGGCCAGTACCGGCGACCAGTCGCGCCGCATCCCGAAGAGCGGCTCCTGCCCGCGGCCGGCGTGGAGCGCGGACACCGCGTCCTGGTCGTCTTCCCCCGGCGGGGGTTCAGCGACCGGGATCAGCTGGGCCTGGCCGGGAGAGCCGTGCGGAAGGTCGATGACCAGTGGGTGGCCCGGACTGTGGCCGGCCCCGCGTCGCCCAGGTGCCGGTGGAGGCGGCAGGTGCGGCACCGGCCACCGCGCAGCGGCAGGTCGTCCGCAGGCAGCGGACGCACCGGCCCACGGGGGCAGCTCGCGCCGGTGGCGGCACGGGCTGCGGAGGAAGCCCCGCTTTTCGCCAGTCATCCAGGCGTGGCAGTCGCGGCACTGCCGCGGACCGGGCGGCGGCAGCAGGGCGGTGATGTAGGTGGTGGTGGGCTGGTTGACGGTGGAGAACCGCATCGGCTCCGACGCCTCGGCAAGCAGTCCGGCCCGCAACAGGACCAGGCGGACCGCGTCCCCGTCGGTCGGCAGGTCCCGCAGCATCGGCCCGGGCCGCCGCTCGGCGCCCTTCGCCTCCCGGACGGTCAGCGCGAGGCGGACAATCTCGGCGACCTTGCGGCGCCGGCCTGCGGTCAAGCCGTGCTCGGCCACCATCACCTCGATCACCGGCCGGGCTTCCTCCCACCCGACGACCGGCCGGCCGACGATCGCGCTGACGTGGCGTCGGTCAGCACCCTGGGCACGGTGAACAGCGGGAGCCGGCCGCGTACCTGCGCCTCCAGGACTGGTGGCCCGGCGGGAGCGGCGCGCTGCTGCTTGAGCTTGATCCGCCGCTCCTCCGCAACACGTCGGCCGGTTGCGCCGGCCCGTCGTAGCGGCCGGGCCGATGCCGACCTGTCGTTGTACGTGCCGTCGGCCATGAGCCGGACCTGCCGCGGCGGCGCTTCCTCCAGGCCCAGGGCCCACTCGGCGTCGTCCTCGGTCCGGATCGCCTGCAGCGTGCCTGGACTGGTACGGCACCACCTTCCGGGCCGCAACACCGGCACCGGCTCCGACAGGTGGCGACCGCCTCCGCCACGGCTCGCCGGAGATGCCGGGTTTGTGTCAGCTGCCGAACCAGGCGAGGGCGGCCACCGTCATGGCGCTGACGCCGGTGTCCAGGGTGGGCTGGATGACGGGGGCGAAGGTCGGGCTGTGGTTGACCGGGACGTCCTGGGCGATGGTGCCGTTCTTGGCGGCCTCGGCGTACAGGTCGGCGTCGATGCCTCCGATGCCCCAGTAGGTGAACGGCGCGCCGAACGCTTGGGGGATCTCGCTCATGTCCTCGCTGGCGGTCTGCAGGTCTATGGTGTGTGCGTCGTCGCCGAAGTGGGCGGCGAACGCCTCGGCAACGCGCCGGGTAGCTTCCTCGTCGTTGACGGTGGGCGGGAAGGCGGCCGTCTTCTCGATCTCGGGTGCCTTCGGCGACCCGGAGGCCTCGCACTCGGTCCGGACGATGCGTTCGATCGCCTTCAGGACCTGGCTGCGCGTGGCACCGTCGTAGGTACGGACGTTGAGCTGGATGACGGCGCTGTCGGGGATGACGTTGGGGCCGCTGCCCGCATGGATGCTGCCCACGGTGACGACGGCGGGGGTGGTGGCGGCGAGTTCCCGGGAGACGATGGTCTGCAGGCGCACGACGATCATGGCGGCCATCACCACGGGGTCGACCGCGGCCTGGGGCATGGAGCCGTGCGCGCCCCGGCCGTGGACGGTGATGCGCAGGCTGTCCGCGGCCGACAGGAAGGCCCCCGGACGGGTGCCGACGTAGCCGGCCGGATAGGGCAGGACGTGCTGGGCGAGCACCACATCGGGCCGGGGCGCCCTTGCTGTGAGCCCGTCGTCGATCATGGCGTGGGCGCCGTCGCCGTTCTCCTCCGAGGGCTGGAAGAGCGCCACGAAGGTACCGCGCCAGGCGTCCTTGGCCTGAGCCATCAGCCGTGCGCAGCCGATCAGGGCGGTCACGTGCACATCGTGCCCGCAGGCGTGCATGACCGGCTGCTCGGTGCCGTCCGGACCGGTCAGGGTCACGGTGGAGGCGTAGGACAGACCGGTCTGCTCGCGTACCGGGAGGGCGTCCATGTCCGCGCGGGCCATGACGGTGGGTCCATCGCCGTTGGCCAGCACACCGATCACGCCGGTGCCGCCGATGCCGTCGGTGACCTCATAGCCGAAGTCCCGCAGGGCGTCGGACGCCTTCTTCGCCGTGCGGTGCTCCCGTAGGCCGAGTTCGGGATGCCTGTGCAGATCCTGGTAGAGGTCCTCGAGATCTGAGCGGATTTCGGCGAGGCCGGACAGCACGGCACGGCTACGGTCGGTCACGACGGCTCCTTGCGCGGGTGGGACTGCTCTTCTTTCCCGTTTCGCGTGGCGGGACCGGTGTGGCGCCGCAGCGTCGCGGCCACCTGGGACCGGGGCCGCCAGTCCAGGCTGTTGGGCAGGTTCCAGCCGAACCGCACGGCGGTGAGCCGGAAGGCCAGGGCCAGGGCGATGCCCAGGCCGACGCCGATCCCCGGCACGCCGAGGTACACGCAGATCACCGCGACTCCGGCGACCGCAACGGCGACGGTGGCGTACAGACCGTTACCGCCGAAGACAGCCGGCACCCGGCCGAGGACGACATCGCGCAGGGCGCCGCCGCCGACGGCGGTCACGGTGCCCAGCAGGACGGCCGGCAGCCGGCCCAGGCCGACGGCCAGCGTCTTGTTCACACCGGTGATCGCCCAGAAGCCGATGACCGCGGCGTCGAGCGCGGTGAACAGCCGGCTCCAGGACTCCTCACTGATCTTGATGAGAAAAACCACCACGGCACCGGCGACGGCGATCGGCAGGTAGGCGTAGTCGGTCAGCGCGACAGGGGTGCCGTGCTGCAGCAGCACGTCCCTGATCATGCCTCCGCCCAAACCGGAGATGATGCCCACCACCAGGAACCCAAACAGGTCCAGGCCCGCCTTACGGGCCACGGCACCACCCAGCAGCGCGCACGAGAAGACTCCGGCAAGGTCGAGATACCGGGTCGCGACCGTGATACCGGCGGGAATCAGGGAAGCCGACGTCACCCACACGGTGGACACGATGACGAGCCTAGTGACTCAGCCTCTCCGCAGCACCTGGGCCAGGCACAGAGCGTGACACCAGTACCGACACGCGGCTCGCACTGCCACCCGTGGCCGAGACTCGCGCCTCCGATCGACGGACGGCCGGCTCGGCAGGAATGCCAAAATGCCTGGCTTCAGGGCCGCTAAGGAATCCGGTCCAGCTCAGTCTGGTCGGCACCGCTGTCAGTGGTGCCGAATACGATCCGGGGATGCGAGCTTCAGGAACATTCAAAGTGGCCGGCTTCACCTCAGTCCCGGTGCCGGGCCCGGCGATCGAGACCGCAATGCCCGTCGGTCTCGCCACGATGGACAAGCAGTACGAAGGCGAGGTCGTCGGGCGCTCCGCAACCTTGTTCACCGCGGCATTCGACCAGTCAACTGGCACGGGCACCTATGTCGCGATGGAGTCCTTCGAGGGGGCGCTACATGGCCGGTCGGGTGCCTTCAACTTTGCGCACTCCGCAACGGCCTCGGGCGAGGGCAGACAGGACGAGTTCTTCGTCATTGTCCCGGGCAGCGGAACGGGCGAGCTGGTCGGGATCACCGGGGCTGGAGGCATCGCCGTCGACCAGGACGGCACGCACCGGATCTGGTTCGACTACGGCCTCGGTCAATAGCTCAGCAGCTCACGCCCTGAGCCAGAGCCGGATCGAAGCGACGGTGACGGTGCCGTGGAAGACGTAGGCGCGCTTGTCGAACCTCGTGGTCACGGCCCGGAAGTTCTTGAAAGCGTTGATCGTCCGCTCCGCTTCGTTCCTGCGCTTGTAGATCATCTTGTCGAACCCGGTGGGCCTCCCTCCGCGGCTGCCGCGCCCTTTTGCGGTGGGCCCGTAGGTCCTTGGGTTCGGGGATGGTGTGCCTGATCTGGCGTCGGCGCAGGTAGCTGCGGTTGCGGCAGGAGGAATACGCCTTGTCGTCGCCGAGGTGATCCGGCCGGGTGCGGGGGCGTGCGCCGTCGAGCCGGCGGACGCGGATGCGTTCCATGACCGGGATGAGCTGTGGGGCATCGCCCCACTGGCCCGAAGTGATCAGCACGGCCAGGGCGACACCGAAACGGCCCGCCGGAGAATCCGACGCGCCGTCATGCAAAATCGTGGCTGCGTCCTGACAGAGCCTCGGTGCGCCGACGCCGCCCTGCCGGTCCCTGTGCTGGCAGTCGACGCCGCCGCGCTGCCCCGGGACCTCGCGGGCGACGTGCCGGTGGCCGGGCCCGGCCCGGAGGACATCTGCTACATCCCTACATCCTGTTCACCTCCGGGTCGACCGGCACCCCGAAAGGCGTGCCGGTCCAGCACCGCAGCATAGCGGCCTACCTGGAGCACGTGATCAGCCGTGACGGCATCGGCGTCGGCGACCGGCTCTCCCAGACCTTCGATCTCACCTTCGACCTCTCTGTCTTCGACCTGTTCGCGGCCTGGGGCGCCGGGGCGACACTCGTCGTGCCCGGCCAGGCCGACCTCATGGCCCCCACCCGGTTCGTGGCCCGGGAACGCATCACCCACCGGTTCTCCGTCCCCTCCGTGATCTCGCTCGCCCGGCGGCTGCGCGGGCTGACCCCCGGCAGCATGCCCACGCTGCGCTGGAGCCTGTTCTGCGGCGAGCCACTGACCATGGCTCAGGCCACGGCGTGGCGGGCCGCCGCCCCCGGCAGCGTGCTGGAGAACCTCTACGGACCTACTGAGCTCACCCTGAGCTGCACGCAATACCGGCTGCCGAACGACCCGGCCCGGCTCCCCCCGGCGAGCGGCACCGTACCGATCGGGGAGCTCTGCCCCGGCCTGGAGCAGCTCGTCGTCGACGGGGAAGGCCGCCCCGCCGACGAGGGCGAGCTGTGCGTGCGTGGCGTCCAGCGCTTCCCGGGCTACCTCGACCCCGCCGACAACGGCGGACGCTTCCTCCGGTACGAGGCCGGGGACGCCCGGGCCGACTTCTCCGGCTCCCCCGGACAGCCGGACGCCCGGCTCTGGTACCGCACGGGGGACCGGGTCCGCAGGGGCGAGGGCGGCCTCATCCACCTGGGGCGGCTCGACCACCAGGTCAAGGTGCGCGGCTACCGCCTCGAACTCGGCGAGGTGGAGAGCGAACTGCGCGCTCACCCCCGGGTCGGCGACGCGATCGCGCTGGCCCTTCCCGGCCCCGGCGGCGACACCCAGCTGGTGGCCGTCTGCACGGGGCAGGGCATCGACCCGGCGGACGTACTCGCCGCGCTGCGAGCCCGCCTGCCCGAGTACATGATCCCCAGCGCGCTGACCGTCCTGGCGGACCTGCCGCTCAACGCCAACGGGAAGGTCGACCGCCAGGCCCTGCGGGAC
Organism: Streptomyces sp. NPDC088246; assembly: GCF_044741025.1. Classification (NCBI taxonomy): domain Bacteria; kingdom Bacillati; phylum Actinomycetota; class Actinomycetes; order Kitasatosporales; family Streptomycetaceae; genus Streptomyces; species Streptomyces sp. NPDC088246. The sequence goes on along the minus strand of NZ_JBIURV010000010.1, from coordinate 9,604 downwards.
ACACTCGCAACCACCACCACCCACGCAAGGTGAACGAGGAACGCGCTTGAACAGCCAGGCCACGAGCCACACCATCCATGCCCTGCTGGACGCCGCCACCGCCGAGGCACCCGAAGCCGCGGCGGTCCGGGACGCCACCGGCCGCTGGACCTACCGCGAACTCGACGCCGCGAGCCGGGGGTTCGCCGACTGGCTGCGCGCCCGGGGCGTCGGCCGCGGGGACCGCGTCGTGGTCCAGTTGCCGACCAGCCGGGAACTGGCCGCCATGTTCTACGGCACCTCACGGACCGGCGCCGTCTTCATACCGCTGAACCCGGCCATGAAGGAGTTCCACCTCACGTCGGTCATCGGCGACGCGGAACCCGTACTCGTCGTCGGCGACGCCTCGGGGGTGGCCGTGCTGCGAAGGATCAGCCCTGTTCCCGTGCACGACCTGGCCGAGCTCTGGCCCGAGATCAGCGAGGGGTACGAACACCCCGGCCGGCCGTACGGAACCGCGGAGCCAGAACCGCGACCGGAACCGGAACCACGACCGGATCCCGTGCGCGCCGAGGACCTGGCCGTACTGATCTACACATCCGGAAGCAGGGCGGCTCCGAAGGCGGTGATGTGCCCGCACGCGCAGGTGACCTTCGCCTCCCGGGCCCTGACCGAAGCGCTCGGCTACCGGCCGGACGATGTCGTCTTCTGCCGCTTCCCGATGTCCTGGGACTACGGCCTCTACAAGGTGCTCATGACCTGCGTCGCGCGCTGCGAGATCGTCCTGGCCGACGGTGAGTCCGACTTCGTTCTCCTCCGGCGCATGCGCGAGACCGGAGTGACCGTCGTCCCGATCGTCCCGTCACTCGCCACGATGATCACCCGGCTGGCCGGCCGGGACACCGAACCCGTGCCCCCGGTACGGATGTTCACCAACACCGGCGCCGCACTGCCCCAGACCACCATCGAAGCCCTGCGCAAGCACTTCCCCGGCACACGCGTGGTACGGCAGTACGGCCAGACCGAGGCAAAGCGCATCACGGTCATGCCCCCCGAGGAGGACACGGAGCGTCCCGATTCCGTCGGCCTGCCGCTGCCGGGCACCCGAGTGCTGATCCTGGACGCCCAAGGCGAGCCCGTGCCCACCGGAGAGGTCGGGGAGATCGTCGCTGCGGGCCCTCACGTGATGTCCGGCTACTGGCGCAACACCGAGGACACCGCCAGGTCCTTCCGCCGCGACAAGCACACCGGCGAGCCACTGCTGCGCACCGGCGACTACGGGCGGCTCGACGACGACGGTCACCTCTACTTCGAGGGCCGCCACGACGACATGTTCAAACACAAGGGCTTTCGCATGAGCACCATCGAGATCGAGATCGCGGCCATGGACATCCCCGGCGTCCGGGCCGCGGCCGTACTGCCGCCCGGCGACGGACACGGTCTCGCGCTGTTCGTCGAGAGCGATCTCGGCCCCCGCGAAATCACAGCGCCACGGCCAGCGCGGCCAGCGGCGTCAGGATGACGGGCAAGCCCAGCCAGTTCGGCATCGACAGCGAGACCATCGCGGACCTGGCGCCCCGGCTGCGCTCGGTACCGGGCACCTCCGTCGCCGGTCTGCACCTCTTCTCCCAGAGCAACGCCGCCGACGAGGAAGCACTGATCGGCGAGTTCCGGCACACCATCGATACGGCCGCGCGTATCGAGCGGGAGCTCGGGCTGCCCCTGCGGCTGCTCGACATCGGCGGCGGATTCTCGGTTCCGTACGGGCAGCACGGGGAACGGGCGGTCTACCCCAAGTTGCGCTCGGAGCTGGAAGCCGCCCTCGATACGCGCTTCCCGCACTGGCGGCAGGGCGCCCCTCGGCTGGCCGTCGAATCGGGCCGCTATCTGGTGGGCGACTGCGGCACCCTGCTGGCCTCGGTCAGCAACGTCAAGGCCAGCCGCGGGCGGACGTTCGTCATCCTCGACGCGGGAATCAACACCTTCGGCGGAATGTCGGGCCTCGGACGGATCCTGCCGGTGTCGGTACGGGTCGCGTCCGGCGAAGCCGAGACGCAGCGCGCGACGCTGGCCGGCCCGCTGTGCACCCCCGGCGACCTCCTCGGGCGGGAGATCGAGGTCCCGGCCGGCCTGCGCCCCGGCGACCTGGTCGCCATCCCCAACACCGGGGCCTACGGCCCGACCGCCAGTCTGCTCATGTTCCTGGGCAGGCCCGCTCCGGACGAAGCGGTGGTCCGGGGCGACGAAGTGCTCTCCGTCTCCCGCATCGAGCACGTACGGACCTACCGAAAGGTGGCACACCCCCATGAAATCCGGCGCCCCCGTGACGTCCGGCGTGGCCATAGCACAATGTTCGGGCCAGCTGTACCCGATACGCTGGGTACAGCTGGCTCTTGGCCAGAGCCATGCGGCGCGTTGACGCTGCACGGGTGCGGGCAGTCAGATGTGTTGCGCCACGAAATCGGCGACCTGCGTGCCGAGTTGCTGGCCTGCCCGGTTGTCGATGGAGGTGTGCTGGCCGGACCATATCCGGCTGAGCCACGCTTCGGTCGCGGCGCGTTGGAAGCCGGCGAAGGTTCGGGTGACGCCCTTCGACGTCACCACGAGGTGGTGCTGCGCGCCGTAGAACCTGGTGAGCGTCGTTGCCGCCGCCTGGCTGAGAGCGCCGTGGGCGGCGGGGTAGGACGGATCCGGGGCGGTCGGCAGCAGGGGGGTCCAGTTGGGATCGCCAACGATGCGCGGGTTGTAGTGCGTACCACCGAGCCGGAGGGCGGTCACGGGCCGCCATACGCGGTAGGTGTACTTGGCGTCGTACATCGCGATCGCGGTGTCGGCGAGGGACAGGTTGAGCTGGGCGAAGACCTTCACCGCGTTCTCCAGGCTTGCGTGCTGGGAGGTGACGAGTCCCTGCGCGATCTGATTCCAGACGTTCCAGACGGGCGCTGCCGCCCAGAACTTCCCGGCCGCGGTCTGATCGGGGGTGCGGGTGGTACTGGTCTTGCTCCCCAGGCTCTTGACCTCATTCAAGGCTGTGGCGTATTCGGCAGTGCTGACGGCCGGCGGCGGCACCGGGCGGAACTGGCTTCCTTTGGCCAGCACGAACGGCTTGACCGAGCCCCAGTTGGTGAACACCGGTGTGGGGAAGTCGGGCGGTGTGGGCCGGTAGCCGCCGGCCACGTTGCGGGGACTGAACGGCGGCGGCTTGGTCGAGGACCCATCATGGGATCGCAGGCTGATCAGCCGGCGGGCGACCTCGGCTCCTACGCCAATGCCCGCCTGCTTTCCGGGGCCGTTGGGAATCGCGGACAACTGGCTGCTCAGCCGCCGGTCCACGCTTGCGCGCTTGGCCGGGTACAGGGCCACCAGCACATCGTGGGCTGCTTGGTCCGCTGCGGCGTCTGCACGGGCGCCTCGCGGCGCCGACACCGAGAACAAGTAGGCAGGGCCGGCCCGGGTGACCGATACCACCGCGTCGTACTCGGCGGCCTGAAGGAGCGCGAAGCTGCGCGTGGGGTGGATGGTGGGCGGTTGGGCCTTCGGATCGCTCAGGACGGTGATGAGCTCACGGTTCCACTCCACGACCGACATCCCAGAGAGCCGGGCGGCAGCGCGCAGGGTCGGGGAGTGAGCAGGTGTGGTGGCGGTGGGCCCGAGGGCCAGGCCAGTGAGTCCGGCTGTCAGCGCAGTTCCGGTCAGTGCAGCGAGTATCTTGTGCTTTCCGTCCATATGCTGTGGCTCCCTGTGGTGGGCGGTGGGCTGGGGCAACCGGTGGCCATACACTTCGACCACGTGGGCCGCTTCGGGCCAGGCGGTCAACGGGCACCACTGGGCGAGAGGGGAGTCCGCAGCGTGTGCCGCAAAGAAGTACTCCGGACGCTTGCTCCGGAGTTCGACCAGGACGTGAAGCCAGTTCCGTCTGCCTGAGTCCCGTGCTGGGGCGGTCGTTGGAGTATCGCGACCGGACTCACCGGGGTACCGGCCCTTGAGTCGGCGCGCGTCACCCGCACCCATGTTTCGAGGGGTCGACCGGGTGCGAGTGGTCCTGCAACCTGATCACCTCTTTGCGTCATCAAGGTCGCTTGCCAGATACAGCCTGCGGGTTCCCGAAGCACGCCGCAACTCCGGCCTGTGGTCATCTGCCTACAGTCGGCTGCGCCGGTTGCTGTCGGTGCCCGACGAGCCCCGCCTTTCGCACCGGTACGACGACGAGGTCAAAGCGCCGCCTACGGCCGCTTCCACTCGGGCACGAGCCAGCGGCCGGTTGCCCGGAGAGCGCGCAGCGGAGAAACGCTTGGGTCGGAGACGGGCATGGTTGGTCCGTAGGCCCTTCGCAGAAGCTTGCCTCCGGCGTGGTGGCCGTAGACGAAGCAGATGACCACCCCGGCAGAGGCCGCGGCCACCGCGGCCACGATTGTGCTGAGCAGGCTGACGATGCGGCGGTCTCCCTGCTTGCCATCGCGTGTCGCCACGTCGAAGCGGCGTGAACGACACCGACTCACACAGTTTCGGCGTTTCCGCAGGTCAGGGACTCCCGAGACCACGGGGGGTCAGCAAAAGGTCAGCATCGTGACCGGATGTCCCTGGGCCTCGGCGCGGCAGCGCCCCGTCGCGGCCTCAGGCGGCCAGGTGCATGTCCAGGAGCTTGGCGGCCCTGCCGATCGATCCGGGCATGAGGTTACGGTAGATCTTGAACGTGACGTCGATGGTCTTGTGCATTGCCGCAGCCGGGGCGGCAGTCGTACTGCCTCGGGGCAGTTGCCTCGGGGGCGGGTTCGCAGAGCGCGTTGTCGCGTTTGAACGCGCAGATCAGGAACGCATCAGGGTTGTCGAAGAGCACGATGCCGTCCTGGGCGAGGAGCTTAGCGGCCTTCTTTGCGAACGTCTTGGGGACGATGCGGCCCTCGAAACGCGGGGTCTGCGCGGCAGCGGTGAGGGCCCGGCGGGCGGCGGGCCCGGAGATCTTCTCTCCGGCGGCGACGCGGTCGCGGAGACGGGCGGCGGTGTCGGCGGCTGCCAGGGCAGTTTCGACGTCCAGGACGCTGTGGATGCCGCGACGACTGCGGGCGCCGTAGCCGCTGGAGGTGCGGGCGTCCAGGACCCCGTCCTTCACCGCGCATCAACGTGAGGTTGGAAAGGGCTCACTGATGCCCGGGTCACGATCGCTCCCTCCCCTGGAGCCCGGGCGGAACGGCCGGGCACCGGATCCATGGATCACTTTGTACCGGCACTCGCGTCGCCGGCCTCGTTGTACCGCCCCCGAAGTCGCTGCGCTCGGCTCACTCCGCCACCGCGCCCGCTGCGAACTTGCCGACCTTGCCGAGGACGTCCTCGCTGTAGAGGCGCAGTGCCTGCTGCAGCGCGAATTCCGCCATGTACGCGCGAAACGTGTCCGGCGGTTCCTCTGCCAGGTTCAGCATCCGGCGGTTGGTCACGACCGCGGTATTGTCCAGCCTGTCGATTCCGTTCCGCAGCGCCGAATCCAGCTCCACGGGATCGACCACCTCGTCGAACAGCAACCCACCGTCAGGCTCGTTGGCCCACACCTTGCGTCCCCAAAGGACGATCTGACGGGACCCCCGGCTCCCGATCGCCCTGGCCAGCCGGAAATTAGACGCGCCCGGCACGATGCCCTCCTGGGCGGCGGGCAGGCTGAAGAATGCATCCGTGCCGGCGACCACCCGGTCGAACACCAGAAGCAGTTGCGCCCCGCCACCGATCGCGAAAGTGTCGACTCCGGCCAGCCACGGTTTCTCGATGGCGGGGCTGCGCCAGGACGCATCGTGGGGCACTACGATGCCGCGCACCAACTTGTTGATGTAGCCCATCTCCCGACGCATCAGAAAGTCGATGAACGAGATCTGGCCCGCGTGCAACCGCTTGAGGTTGATGCCCGCACTGAACACCCGGCGACCCGCGTACCGGGGATGCGACATCGGCCCGCCACGGAACACGCCCACGCGCACGGCCGGGTCCAGCAGCGCCAGATCGACCGCGGTCTCCACATCCTCGACCTGCTGGTTGTCCTCGGCGTTGAGACAATCGTCGCGACAGAGGGTGAGCTCTGCCGCCGGGCCGGTTCGTTCCAGTCGGACGGAGTGCAGAGTGATCGACCCGGTGCGCTGGAAATCCGGGAGCAGGCGCAGCGCGCGCTCGGTCGGCTGAAGCATCGAGTCCATGAGGTGGGTCCCGGCGGAGACCGACCCCAGTACTTCCCGCAGGAACAGGCCCTGATCGATCTCCAGTCCCTCCTTGTGGGCCTGGATACGGTTCAGCTCCGCGGCCATCTGATCGGCACTCGGCAGCACACCGGGGAACCTGACTTCGGCGGCCCGCACCAGTTCGTGCAGTCGGAGCCGGATCGCCCCGCCCTCGGTGAGGTCGTCGTACACGGCGTCGACGTGTCTGCGGAGGAAGGTGTGCCGGGCTTGTCGTACGGCGAGCTTGACGCGTGCGGCCCTCTCCTGTTGCTCCGGGGCGCGCTCAACGGGTTCCGGGAGCGATGCGAGCTGCTCCTCGGCACGGGCCGCGAGTCCGGTGAGAGCGCGAACGGCCACGTCAAGGTCGTCTGCGCCGGTCCGGGTACGACGATCGAGGATGGTGTCTGGGGTCATGTCACAACCTTCCTGTCAGACGCGAATACTGGGTGTCCGGTCCGTTCCGGCTTTCCCGGTCAGCTCTCGGACGCATGGCCACTCCGACGTAGCACTCGGTCGCAGGCAGCGAGGTGCCGGCCGAGCGCCTCTTCGAACGTCGTGGTGGTCGCCTCCAGAAGCAGCTGTCGCCGGACGGCCACGTCCGCGCCTTGGCGCGGTGTGATCGCGAGCGCGACGGCGACAGCGGCCTCCAGGTCGTCCGCGATTTCGTCGATCAGTCCCAGCTCCAGCGCGGTGGTGGTCTGCACCGGCGTGTCGAAAAGGGTGGCCCGCCTGATCCGGGCGACCCCGACCTGGTTCGCCAGTCGGTAGAGGGCCATGCCCGGCCACGCCGCGCCCGGGCCGGATCCCGACGGCAGTCGCAGAAGCACGTCGGGCGTGCCCAGCCTGCAGTCGGTGGTCAGCAGCATCTCCAGCGCGGTACCGCCGCAGTCGCCGTGCACGACAGCGACGGTGGTCGCGGACAGCCGCTCGATCCGTCGCAGTGTGCGTTCCCATTTGTTGACGAGGGCTATATCCACATCGCCGACGGGCGTGGAGGCCGGTGTGCTACCGGTCAGGTGCAGCACGGCGACGCTGTCCGGCCCGCCTTCCTCGACCTGGTCGGCGAAGGCCTGCACGCGGGCGATCAGTTCACGCGACAGCGGCTGCGTCCCGTCGATCCGAAGCTGCGGACAGATGCCGGTGATGTCGTCAGTGGCGGTCATGGTGATGTGCTCCTTCTGATCGGCGGAACTACCAGCGGATGAGGGCTGTCTCGATGGTGGAGCCAGGGCCCATCGTCATGAGGACTCCGTACTCACCGCGGCGTGCCAGCCCCTCGCTGCACAACCGGTCGTAGGAGAACAGAAAGGAACCGCTGGAGAGGTTCCCGTAGTCACGCAGCACGCCGGTGGTGTGCCGGACATCGTGCGGGGTCAGGCCGAGATTGATCCGCACGGAGTCGATGACCTTCTTGCCCCCCGAGTGGACCGTCCAGTGCGCGATGTCGCTGCGCCTCAGGCCCGTGCCGGACAACAGCCGGTCGATGACGAGTTCGGCGTGTGCACCGACCACGTAGGGGACATCCGGGTCGAGGAAGAAGCTGAACCGGCTCTGCTCGTCGTCCCAGTCGTAGCGCATCGCATCGATCGCTTCGGGGATGATACAACTGGTGAACTTCAAGACCTCGGGGCCCGGGCGCTGTTCCGGGTCCTCGGCAATGACCGCGATCGCGCCCGCCCCGTCCCCGAACAAGCTGTTCACCACCGAGCTGCGCATGGTGCCGTCGAACACATAGGCCGCAGAACACGATTCCACACACACCATGAGCGCGAGCTGACCCGGGTGCGCCCGAGCCCAGCCGTCTACAGCGTTCAGACCGTTGAGGCCGGCGTTGCACCCCATTCCCACCACGTCCAGCCTGCTGCAGTGCCCGTCGATATCCAGCTCGTGAATCAGCAGGGCGCTGAATCCCGGGGTGAGAAATCCCGTAGAGGTCACACAGCACAGGTAGCCGATGTCGGACAGGTCGGCATTCATGTTCTTGAGGCAGTCCTCGACGGCGCGCGCGCCCACCTCGATTCCCTGCTTCTTGTGCTTGGCCAGCAGAGCGCCCTGCTCCTCGAACAGTCGCCCTCCGGTGGGACTTTCCGGTGGCAGGGTGAGGAACCGGCGCTCGATGGCGCTGTTCAGGAAGACCGACCGCACACGTGGGTCGTCGATCTCGAAGATGTCCAGCAGCTCGCGCTGGGAATAGGAGGTGGGCGGGACAGCGGTACCGATGCCCACCAGCCGTGCACGGGACCGGTCCGAGAGCGTGGTGTCCGGTGCGGAGCGCAGGGCACCGGGGTGCGGCAATTGGGCCAGCGGGGTCATCGGTACATCCACCCCCAGGTGCGAAGCTTGCTTCTCGTCCGCCTGGTGAAGCGACTATGAGACAACATCGTTGACCTTCCTGGAAATGAGGGACCCGATCTCCGGGCTCGCCTCCGACTTCATGATCTCTTGGTGGTCGAAGCCCACTTGGTGGCTCTCGAGGTCCTTCGCAAGGCCGTCACGCCACAAATGCGATGCGGGGGCAGCGCCTCCAGTCTCGGCGTCGAGGAACAGCACCGGGACCCGGGACGGCTGCGGTATGTGCTCGGTCATGGCGCGGTGGTTCGCCCTGGTGATCAGGACCAGGTTCTCGATGACTTGATCCGGAAGTGTCGAGAGTGGACTCTCGATCTCTGTCAAAGCTCGCCGCAACTCATGACCGCCGGGAAGCTCGGCTGCGTTCGCCGACGGTAGTGCCAGGCCGTCCAGGGCCGTGCGGACGAGTTCCGCCGCAGTTGGTTCGCCGGCCGGATCCGGACCGTGGTAGGAGTCGAGCAGCACGAGCAGCGATGGATCTACTCCGCTCGCCTCCATCTCGACCGCCAACTGCTGGGCGACGGTGCCTCCGAATGACCAGCCCACCAGTACACATGGGCCATCGCCCCGGATCTCCCTGATCCGTGCGAGGTGGATGGCCGCGAGTTCCTTGACCGCCAGCGCTTCGACGTCATGGCTGGACAGTCTCGGGTCCTGCAGGCCATGCACCGGATGCCCGGCCGGGAGATGACGCACCAACGAAGACCAGCACCAGCTCAGCCCGTTCGCCGCGGGCAGCAGGAAGATCGGCGGCAGGTCGCCCTCGGCCCGGTAGGTGAGTACACCGAACAGTTCGCCGTCAGCTTCTTGGAACAGCGTGTCGTGAAGGTCGGCGATGGTGGGGTGTTGGAAGAGGGTGTGGATGGTGGTGTGGGTGTTGAGGGTTGTGTTGATGCGGTTGGTGAGGCGTATGGCGAGGAGGGAGTGGCCGCCGAGGTCGAAGAAGTTGTCGTCGATGGTGATGGTGGTGAGGTTGAGGGTTTCGGTGAAGAGGGTGGCGAGGGTTTGTTCGTGGGGGGTGCGGGGTGGGCGGCCGGTGGTGGTGGGTTGGGGTGTGGGGAGTTGGGTGTGGTCGAGTT